>JBARZW010000281.1:0-6131 GCA_049650305.1 Promineifilaceae bacterium (SeqCode) | reverse complement strand
ATCCACAGTTGGATCACAACATTTTAGTTGTATTGAGACTTCCAAATGGGTGCCGGCCGATATAAGGTCCGGCATTTTTGTTGCCAGAAGCAGGCTCCTACTAATGGGACGAGTCGGATCTGGGTAGACAATCGGGGCGAGACCCGCAAGGGTCGCGCCATCCCAGGGTTTTGATGAACCGTTAGTAGGAGAAATATGGTAACCGAATTCGATCAATTTAACCTGCATCCTCAGTTGGTGCACGCAGTAAGCGAACTTGGCTATGAAAAGCCAACCCCAATCCAGACAGCCGTCATTCCCTTAATGTTGGACGGCCGCGATGTAATCGGCCAGGCCCAAACTGGAACAGGAAAAACAGCCGCTTTTTCCCTCCCCATCTTGCATAACCTGACGCCCGGCCAGGGCCAGGTACAGAGCCTGGTCGTAACCCCGACTCGAGAACTAGCCATGCAGGTGGCCAAGTCATTCAATGATTATGGTCGCTTTCGCGGAGTGCGTGTGCTGGCTGTATATGGCGGGCAACCCTATGGACAGCAAATTTATATGTTACGAAAAGGGGTGGACGTAGTTGTAGGCACTCCCGGTCGGTTGCTTGACTTAATCAAACGGAAAGTCCTCGATCTCGGCAACGTGCACACGGTCGTGCTGGATGAAGCCGACGAAATGTTGAGTATGGGCTTCATCGAGGATATGGAAGCAATTCTCGAGGAAACGCCATCGACTCGCCAGACTACCCTGTTCTCGGCTACCGTTCCACCGGCGATTCGCCGCTTGGCCGGGAGATACTTAAACGATCCCCAAACTGTAACGATTAAACACAAGCAGCTCACCGTGGCCGCACTCGAGCAACGCGCCTACCTGGTCTATGGAAAGGACAAGCTGGCCGCGCTCACTCGCCTATTTGAGGTCGAAGAGATCGGAAGCGCTCTGATTTTTGCCCGTACAAGAATTGGCACGGGCCAACTGGCCAATGAACTCACCCAGCGCGGTTTCCCGGCCGAGGCCCTGAATGGAGACTTGTCCCAGGATGCCCGCGAACAAGTGCTCGGTCGATTCCGTCGTAACCAGATCAAGGTGCTTGTTGCCACCGACGTGGCCGCCCGGGGCTTGGATATTGACGATATCTCGCACGTATTCAACTATGATCTACCCCAAGAGCTGGGAGTATATGTCCATCGCGTGGGACGCACTGGGCGCGCAGGCAAAACAGGCATCGCCATCTCTCTGGTCACCCCAGCTGAGACGGGACGGCTGCGCAGGATCGAATCCTTTACGAAGCAAACCATCACCCGTGCTTCCTTACCGACCGTATCCGAAATCGAAAGCCGTAGACAAGAAGTGTTGCTCGAGCGTATGATGGTCTGGTTGAAGCGCGACCGCTGCCGGCAGGAACGAAAGATGGTTATGGAGCTAGTGGAGCAGGGGCACGATCCGGTTGAGATCGCCGCGGCAGCGCTAAAGCTGGGCCGCGACGAAGAGAAACAAAGACCGATTGCAGCCGTGTCAGAAGTAAAAAGTTCCGGTCCCAGAAACGACCAGCGGAACAATCATAGGGGAATGGACCGCAAGGGAGGAAACGGCCATGCTTCGAACGGCCATACTTCGAATGGCCGGTCACGAGGCAGTAACACGCGCGAGAAAGGAATGGTTCGCCTGTCCATGAGTGCGGGAAAAGCTCAGGGAATTCGTCCCAATGATGTGGTGGGCACCATCGCCTATCAGGCCAACATACCCGGCTATACGATTGGGGCCATCCGCATCCAGGACCAACACACCTTGGTCGACGTGCCGGAGCAGTATGTGAACCAGGTGCTGGATAAAGCCGGGGCCATCCACATTCACCGGAAGGCGATTACCATCGAACGTGCTTGACGCTCTGCAAATACAATAGCTGAAAGGGTTTCCCAGGGGCTTTTGCGACCGGCGAGATTTGAGTTGCCCGGAATGTAATGCCCGGCTGGTAACGATTTTCAGCCATTAGTCACTCCTGGAGCCGATCTTGGCGCCTATAAGCGTGCTCGACCGCAACAAACGGCGCAGCCATTGTATTTAGTAACTACTGTAAGCCGTAGCAGCTTCAATCGGTAAATGACGGGCGATAACGCCTCCTGCCCGTTTCACCTGGGGAGAAATAGATAGACTCATCTCAAGCACTCTCGTACGACGAAAGGCAGTTCGGCCAGAATCATCTCTACTTCATTACGGGTCAAAACCGTCGGCAGGCGCCTGGTCTTCTTTGCCCGTACGGCGGCGATGGTGTGCGGTAGTGGTTCCCTCAGCACCTCTCTGTCGAGATAAAGTAGCGCATTGAGTGCCTGGTTCTGAGTAGAAGACGCTACCCTTCTATCAATCGCCAGATGGGTCAGAAACGCTTTTACCTCAGGCGCTCCCATCTCGGCCGGGTGGCGTTTGTCATGATATAGGATGTATCGTTTGATCCAGGTAATATAAGCCTGCTCGGTGCGATACGAGTAGTTCTTAACCCGAATCACCTGCCGAACTTGGTCAAGCAATTTTGATTTATCTTTCATCATGGGTTCATACCTGAATGGGGTAGAAGGTCCAAATTTACAGCCCAATTATTGTTGGGCGGCAACTAAAACGCACTTGATCAACTAAGATTCATTTGGAGGATTGTCAATATGGAACCAACCCCTGGTACAGAAGCTTGGTACGCCCAAGTTGTAGAAGAGATCATCGAGCCGGAACGACCTATCATCGACCCCCATCACCATTTATGGTTTGGTTGGAGTAGAAGATTTTCCGATTACTTGTTAGAAGATCTATGGGGCGACACCGAATCTGGACACAAGATCGAAAAGACCGTCTTCATTGAATGTCACGCCAGCTACCGTGAGACTGGTCCCGATCATTTGAAACCCGTTGGCGAAACTGAATTCGTGGCAGATATCGCCGCACAAAGTGCCGCCGCTGACTCAACCAAGGCCGTCATTGCGGGTATTATCAGCCATGCTGATCTTTCCTTGGGTGATACACTTGGCGAAGTACTCGAAGCCCACGAGGTAGCAGGCAAAGGGTTGTTTCGTGGCATACGCCATGCAGGTGCCCATCATCCTCACCCTGAAGAAGCCCTTATCCCCGGCAGGTATGCGCCCGGACTATTCCTGGATGAAGCCTTTCAAGCGGGTGTACAGCTCCTCGGTCAGCGCGGCTATACCTACGAAAGTTGGCACTATCACTTCCAACTCCGTGATTTTTATGCGCTGGCCAAGACAGCGCCTGAAACGACCATCATCCTCGATCACTTTGGTATACCGCTAGGCACCAAATCTTACCGGAACCAACGCGAGGCCATCTTCCAACAGTGGCAAGCCGATATCGCCACGCTGGCAGAATGTCCTAACGTCTACGCCAAACTCGGTGGCCTGGCGTGGCCCGACACCGGCTTTGACTGGGATGAGGCGGCCAACCCCGCCACTTCGGATGAGCTGGTCGCCGCCCAGAAACGGTACTATCTCCACACCATCGAATGTTTCGGCGTGAATCGCTGCATGTTCGAGAGCAACTTTCCGGTAGACAAGCTGTCGATTTCCTACGCGGTGCTGTGGAACGCGTTCAAGAAGATGGTGACAGACTTCTCCGAAGATGAGAAATATGCGCTGTTCTATGGTACGGCGGCGAAGGTTTATCGTCTTTGAGCAAGGCGCGTAATAATTTGACGGAGCAGGTTGCGGTATAACAGTCGTGCCAGATAAAGGGAATGGCACTAACCTGCCGCCCAACCCCGCGTTAACCCTGTCCCGGCTACGCCGGAGGCAAAGTGGCGCGATTTTGAATATTTGGTTCCGAGCAAAGCAGCTTTCTGAGCGCAAAACGCCGGGCAGGATACGCAATCGTTGAATAGCAAGTTCAAGCAGGTGTAATCAACTTGATTCCAGTCCCGACATCAGTTCGAGCAGAGTCGCTATCTTCTCTCGAGACACGAAAGGCAATTCCGAGAGAAAAAGCCCAGCATCGCTGGGCCGCTCTCGAGTATTGTGATTAAGCATCCCAAAACGGACCTTAATCGAACCACCTGACCAAAGAATTAAAAACACTCTAACTCTTGGAGCAATTTACGAGCCTCCTTCAGGTCGCGTGTCTCGAATCCCTCGGTGAACCAACTGTACGCCTCGGCCAGCAACTGCCGAGCCTCCTGGCCTATCCCCTGCCGTTGCCACAAGCGGGCCAGGCTGGTCGCCGCCCGCAACTCTAGAGATTTGGCCTGTTGCCGGCGGGCGATGTCCAGGGCCTGGCGGTAACACTTTTCAACCTTCGTAGGATCAACCCCTCGCTGGCACAAAAACTCGCCGCGTAAACGATGTAGCTCGGCCTCAAAGAAACGTTCACCTGTTTCTTCAACCAGATCAGTCGCCTCGTCCAAGACCTGGCCCACTTCCTCATCGTCGCCCAAAGACGCGGCCAGGATAGACAGGCAAAAGGTGAGCAGGGCCCTTTGACCACCCTCTCTGTAGCCCTTAATTCCGGCACACAATTCATTCAGACCTTCGGCCTTAAACCCTCTTGATACCATTCCTGAGCCCAGAATGGTCTGTCCGAAGGGCACAAAGTAATGAAGACCTTTCCCGGTTGCAAGCGCCAGCAGTCGTTTTGCATTGGCCTCGGCCTGCTCGAACTCGCCTCGAATGTAGAAAATGGGACAGATTCCTAAACCAAGGGTGAAGGCCAGGTCATGATCCTGGTCCAACTGTTCGACCTGGCTCATGATTTCCTTTAGGATAGCCATTGATTGGTCAGGATAACCGAGAAACCATAAGGTCCAGGCCTTGCGAATCAGAGTGGTCATCCAGGTATTTTGACCAATAAAGCCGGGCATAAGATGGCTCTCCACCTGGGGATCGAATGAGGTTAAGGCTGAATCAAAATGATGAAGTGCCGCGTGAAGTGATCCGAGACAAAACTTCAAATATCCAAGCACATGATGGGCCTGGTTCAGGTGCAACGGATTTTGTTCCCGCTCGGCCTGTTTGAGCAGTTGCTCACCCAATTCCATCGCCGGTTGGTATTCAGCCCGCATGCAAAGATGGGTCAACAACATCAGTCGTGCAGGGAAGAGATAATCTGGCTCATCCCACTGCTGAGCCAGGTCAATGGCGCGGTTGGCGGCTTTCTTGATCTCAGGCGCGGTATAGCCATACGTTGCCAGCAACGGGGCTGTTAGCGATAACTGGATGGCCAATTCTGAATGAGACCGTTCTGGCCCAGGTGGATAATCCCCAAGTAGGGATAGTGCCCGGCCGAAGCAGTCAATCGCCGCTTTGTTGGCGGAGATCCGGTAGGCTACTTTTCCCGCCTGGTGAAAATAATCGACGGCTTTGCCCACCACGCCGGCCGACTCAAAGTGACGAGCTAATTCTAGGGCATGTTCTCCAACCTGATCGGCATAGAGTTCTTCCAACGCCAGGCCAGTGGCTTCATGAAGGCGAGATTTGGTGACTCGGTCCAACTGTTGGTAAGCAAACTGCTGGATAAGGTAATGGCGAAAACGGAAACGAGAAACAGCCCGATCGCCGTAGTGCTCCCGTGAACCAGCCTCAACCAGGTTGTGTTGCCGTCCCAATGTCTCGCTCAGGCAACCAACGGCCAATCCTGCATTGGCGCCCTGTACCTCGGCCGCCACTTCAGCCAGGAAAGCCTGACCTTGAACACTGGCAGCAGCCAATGTTGACCGGCAGTGTATTGTCAACCGGTCGAGTCGCTCCGCGATGACCGCCTCAACCCGGGCCGGCAATTGCTGCCAATCCAGCTCCCGGCCGAGAGCCCAGTAGCCGTCATCATCCTTCACCAATTCATCCCGGGTTTGCATCCCCCTGAGCATCTCCACAGTGAACAAGGGATTGCCGGCCGTTCGTTTGGTCAGGCTGGTCCGGAAATTTCCGTCGAGGCGATTCGGTTCGCTGTCCAGGAAGGCATCGACAAATGCCCGGCCATCAGCCTTGTCCAGGTCCACAAAGATGTCGCCAAAATCCCGCTGCAGTTCGTGGACGACGGCCGCCAGGGGATGGCGTGCGCCGGCACGGCCGATGGCCACGTCGTCGGGCCGGTAGGCGCCCACCAGCAGAATTCGACTGTCCGCCAATCGCCGGGCCAGGTGAAAGAGCAAACCAGTG
>JBARZW010000280.1:0-24974 GCA_049650305.1 Promineifilaceae bacterium (SeqCode) | reverse complement strand
CGCCCATGATCGCTGCCCGGACGACGGCCGCGTCGGCGCCCACAAGTATCGTGTACAGGGCGATTCCGGCGAGGACGAACCAGGCTGACCTTCTATGACCCAAGAATGGTTTGCTGATTGCCAGTAGGACGCCGGCCAGGATGGCGATATTGAACCCGGAGATGGCTATGATGTGCGACAGGCCACTTATGCGGAATTGCTCCTCGAGATCCGGAGGAATCTCGTCGTCATTTCCCAGGAGAATTCCGCTCAATAAAGCGGCCTGGGGATCAGGCAGAGTCCGGTAAATCGTGGATTGGGCTCGTGCCTTGACGTCGTAGATAGCACTGTAGATTGGATTTCCCTTCCCTTCTTCCAACACCGCAATGTCAGGCCAGGTCATCTGGCTATAGATATCGCGCCTGGCCAGGTAAGATCGATAGTCGAAATCGAGATCCTCATCCGGAGCTGCCAGGTCTCCGTCTAATTGAAGGCGGGCGCCATAAGGGACGGCCGGGAAGCGGGGAGCGACCACCTGCACGTTCCCTTCCACCGGCAGCGGCTCACTCCCAGGAAGTTTGATACTCTCGCTCTTGAGCTTTAGGGTGATCACACGATCATGCAGCTCCGGCTCGTCGTCCACCAGGCCGGTCAGCACCACGTCATTTAAGCCGTTGTAGTGGGCGATATGACCCGCGTCTATCTGGGTGGCAGCGGATTCACTGCGCCCTGCTCCTAAGCAAAGGAAGGCCACTATCCCCAAAACAAGTCCCATCCGTTTCTTCCGGCGAAACACGATCGCCAGGACAAGAGTGACGACGCCGGCGGCGAGCCAGAACCAAGGTGAACCATTGGAAAGAGAGGCAATCCACAACCCCAGCAACCAGGCGATGCCCAGGAAAATGATAATCATCTTGAAGTCGACGAACCCGGAAAACCTGTGACCGCGCTCATCATAGTACCATAACTGACTACCGGCCGTATATCGTCCGATGTAACGTCGGCTTCTGATCCGGAAATTTAGGCGAGATAAGAGTATCCCAGTCTGCGGGAGAATGAATCATGATTGGCTTAAATCGGGGATGACTCTGCGTCAGGTGCACTTTCGCGATTCAGGGACCGTGGATAATGGACAGGGTACAGTCTCCTGTAAAATGCCGTTTTACTACGGCGAATCAAGCTTGCGCGAGGTGGCCGATATGAAAAATGTCCGCTTGCTTCAAGTACGCGAACGAAGTCCTTTTCTTTTGAGGGAGTTCAACGTCCCATTGGAATTTCAGGCTATCTGGGGTAGAATGTTTTGAGGTGCGAGACATGATCAAGCCGTCATCGTCTCCGATACTCGGTAATTCCTGACCCTTTCCACAGAACCCTCTGATCGAGCGTAGGTCCAATGATCTGAGGTCGATTCGTCACCGACGCCGTATTGAGCGACGGCTGGCAAATCCCGCTGCACAGATTGAGTCCAATAACCGTTAAGGTGTACAGAAAGCTGCACCCGCGAATCGGGAGGTATGTATTGTTGCATTCAACCAGATCTAATCCGATGTTCGATAATGTTATGAAGAGGCACTCCGATATCTATGTCATCGTATCACCTCCTCGTTGTTCCTCAACCGCTTTTGCGCGCGTATTCTGGGAGCATCCGAACGTCGGGTATTACAGCCATGAACCGTTTGAGATCCTGTATTACAACGGCGACAATTTGGCGGATGTCGCTGACAAGCTGGATAGCCCCCTTGACCTACGAAGATTAACGCCACAGGCGGTGAGCGGGCGGAACGGGAGCCTGGTTATCAAAGAGATGCCCTACCAGGTAGGGGACCATTTTCCTTTGTTGGTCTCCTTGTCCACAGGGCCCATAATCTTCCTGATCCGGGATCCTCGCCTAAATATCTCATCCAGGATGTCCATGAAAAGACTGGTTGGGGATAATCCACTTTTTCCGTTGGTGGAGTCGGGGTGGGAATTGATCCAGCGACAGGTTCGCTGGTGTCAGGCGAATGAGATAGACCATGTTATCGTGGATTCTATGGACTACAGAAATCAACCGGCTGCCATCTTTGAGCAGTTGTTCGCTCGTTTTCAGCTTCCCTTTTCCAGTCGAATGTTATCGTGGGAGCCAATGGCAAATGTCGATATCGACAATCTGGACGGACGGCATCGACACCTCTACCAGCGCGTGATGGGTAGCGGGGGAATAGAGCCTGCTACTGAACCAATCCCCGAGCTCAAATCATTCCCCGTCGATAAGGGTTTCCGAGAGCATGTCTCCCAATGCCTCGTGATCTACGAGGAGCTGCGACGCGCCCCTGCTCGATTACGGGTCAATCACCCGGCGTCAAAGAAATCAAGGATCCAATAGAGCTTAGTCAGTCACCGTTCAGTTAACGCTTTGTCTTAACATATCCACTATCTCGCTCCGCCGGAGGTGTTCTTGGAGGGCTGATCCTGGATACGGGCCCGCTCGGCTTGCCGGCTGGATTGGTAACCCATTTTTCACGACCCCGATCTGAGTCGATTCATCGGATCTTGTTACGGTGATTCTGGATTGAGTGATCCGTTTCTGACGCCCGCCCACTTTTCCAGTACAAGGAGGTTCCCCAGAGCTTACCGCCGCTGTCCTTGAAAACTATGAGAGAGCCGATTTCCGGTAAACTGAAGGGAGCGCAGCCTAACCAACTCTAGATCCATACCTGTTCAACATTCAGAGAGGCCGTTGGCGTATCGGCTCTTATTTCAGCATAATGGTGGGGTTCAACAGACAAGCCTAAATTATTGTTGGTTATTGAATTGATTTTCTGGAGCTAATAATGACCCATCCATTGGTTACACAGCTGCGATTTACCAGGAGTGAATGGCGACGCGCTTTGCGTGACATTTCTGATGCCGACGCTCGGATAAGATTCGAACCTATGAATTGCATCAGCTGGATGGTGGGCCATCTGGCCTGGCACGAGCATTGGTACTGGGTGCGCTATGCACAAGGCCAAAACATGGTCCCCCATCTGAGCGAGCTGGTTGGTACCGGACGGCCGGCGAGTGCGCCGCCTTTCGACCAAATGTGGTCTGATTGGCGCCAGGTTACGGCCGTTGCCGATGAGTTCTTGGACACGCTGACTCGAGACACCCTCTTGGAGAGATTTGAATATAAGGGAAAACCTGCCAAGGATTCCATCGGAACAATGATGAACCGGCTCATCTACCATTACTGGTTCCATACAGGCGAAGCAATGGCTATTCGGCAATTGCTCGGCCATACAGATCTGCCCGAATTCGTGGGCGACATCTCGGGTAAAGCGCCGTACCGTCATGATCTCCCGTACTGATAGGTCGAGAGCCGAATAAGCTATCCCATGGTGATCTTCACACAGGAAAGGATTGGACAGGCGCTTAGCCTACCAGATTTCGATGTCTCGGCCGCGCATGAGAGGATGAATCCCAGGCCCAGAGGGACGCGCCCACCGGAGATGCCCGGCCAGCCCAGACAAGGCGCGGTCCTTGTGATCGCCTATGCCAAGAATGGAGAGACCTACCTGGTTTTGACCCGCAGACGTGATGATCTCAATGCCCACGCAGGCCAGATTTCTTTCCCGGGAGGTCAGCGCGAAACAGGCGAGACGATGCGCATGGCGGCCTTCCGTGAAGCCAAGGAAGAGGTTGGCGTGTCGATTCCTGTGCTGGTTTTATTAGGCGAGCTATCTACCATTTATATCCCTCCAACGGATTTTGAGGTTCATCCATTTGTCGCCTGGCATAATAACCTCCCCGATTTTACGCCCCAGGACAGGGAGGTGGCTGAGATATTGGAGGTTCCAATCTCACACTTGATGGAGCCTGATACGCGGCACGAAGAACTGTGGGATTTTCAAGGATATAAGATTGAGGTGCCGTTTTATCTGGTCGGCCCTCACAAGATATGGGGAGCAACGGCCATAATAATGAGTGAATTCCTAGAACGTCTACGGGCAGTGTCGTGAGTGACAGTATCGTGAGCGATATGAAGACCCTGGTAATCACACCCATGCGGGAAGAGCTGACGTACTTCGCGAGGAGCTGCAGCGAGAGTGGATATCGATCGTTAGATGCCGTTGCCGGCCGGCTCTCGATTCTTGTCTTTCCTGAGTTGAATCTCACCCTGGCTCGGGGTGGAACTGGAAAAGTTCAGTTTGCGGTTCAGACCCAACATCTGCTTGAATCGGGTATTGGACCCGATCTGGTGATCTGCGCCGGTGCGGCCGGATCACTGGTAGATCGCCTCCAAGTAGGAGACATCGTCATCGGCACAGCCACTGTGGAATACGACGTTCGTGAGGGTTTCATTGACAGCCCCTTGCCCAGGTTCGAGGCAGATCCGGTCATCATCAGCTCTCTATCCAGGGTCCCGAATGACGATCTCACCTTTCCAGTCCATTTTGGAGTCGTGGCTAGCGGCGACGAGGACATTGTTAGTGAGGGTAGGAAGCAATCGGTTCACAATGCCACCGGCGCAATTGCGGTTGGTTGGGAAGGCGCCGGGGGCGCGAGAGCTTGTCGCTTCAGTGGAGTACCTTTCGTTGAGATTAGAGGCATCACCGATGCGGCCGACGAGGGCGCCCCATTGGATTTCCAACATAATCTGGCGACGGCCGTGGGCAATATTGCCAACTTCTTTATCGCCTGGATTGCCCAAGATCCCAAATAGTAAACAGGATTATGGTCCAAGCTGAGATGCAAGGTTCTCGCGACGCTTACCGCAACCGCGATCGAGTGCCCGTCCGTCACCGTTGAATATCTCCCCCTGGCAAGGAAGTAATATGTCTGAAAACATCCGTCAATATAATCGGGACCTCTGGAATAGATTGGTCGACGAAGGGAATAGGTGGACCATTCCTGTCTCCTCTGAAGAGGTCGCAGCAGCCCGCCAGGGAAACTGGCAGGTAGTGCTCACCAACCAGGAGCCTGTGCCTGAGAAATGGTTTCCAGACCTCAAAGGCTGTCGCGTCCTCTGCCTGGCTTCAGGAGGCGGGCAACAGGGACCCATCCTCGCCGCGGCCGGCGCCGTTGTGACGGTCTTGGACGGTTCGACAAGGCAGCTCGACCAGGATCGTTTCGTGGCCGAGCGAGATTCATTGCCTATCCGAACCGTCGAAGGCGATATGGCTGATCTGTCGATGTTTGAAGATGAGAGCTTCGACCTTGTCTTTCATCCGGTTTCTAATTTCAATGTACCCGACGTCCGGCCGATCTGGCACGAGGCGTTCCGTGTCTTGAGCCGAGGCGGTGTATTGCTGGCTGGGTTTGTCAACCCCTTCATTTACCTCTTCGACCAGGATCTTGGAGATCGGGGGATCTTCGAAGTCCGCTACGCCATCCCACACTCGGATGCAGCCAATCTGAGCGATGAGGCCAGGGAGCGATTTGTCGACGAAGGGATGCTCTTCGAGTTTAGTCACAGTCTAACTAGCCAGATTGGCGGACAGCTGGACGCCGGTTTCAGGATTACCTCTCTTTACGAAGATGGAGATGATAACGAGCCATTGTACAAATACATGCCTCTTTTCATCGCGACCCGGGCGGTCAAATCCTAAATCGGTGGGAAAATAATTGGCTACGAATGAATTGATCTTCGCTTGTTCGATTTCCCCGGGGTCGTCCGAATTGGAAGCTATTATCCTGGCGAGAAGCATTCGAACTTTCGCCGGGCGTTTCTCTGACAGTCCGGTTTGGATTTTGCTGCCCGAATCAGAGAAAGGGATCCAGGAGGAGACTGAGCGCACACTGCTTGATCTTGACGCCCGCCTCATCCCCTATGCTGTCGATGGGCAGTTATTGGCTTTTCCCTGTGGTGGAAAGGTAATGGCCTCGGCGGCGGCCGAGGCGCTGGCGGAGGATAAGGCGGAAGTCCTGGTCTGGATGGACGCGGACTCTATGGTCCTTAACGAACCCGTTCCTCTCATATTGGATGATCGCGCGAGCCTTGGATATCGTCCGGTGGACCACACGTTGATCGGCTCTCCAATTGACGAGCCTATTGACCACTTCTGGGAACACATCTACCGGCGCTGCCACGTTACCGATGCGGCTTTATTTCCCATGACGACAACAGTGGACGAGAAAACAATCCGTCCCTACTTCAACGCCGGTATGCTTGTCGTTCGTCCTGAACGACGCTTACTGAGAAGGTGGCGAGACCGCTTTCTGAAAATCTACCGCGATCCGCTGTTCGAGGCGCTCTACACAGAGAATATCCTCACTAAGATCTTCATCCACCAAGCTGTTCTAGCTGGTGTGGTTCTTTCTACTCTTGATCACGATGATCTCACAGAACTCCCTCCATCTATAAATTACCCCCTTCATATGCACGACCAGTACCCGGCTTCTTCTCGCCCATCATACGTAGACGAACTCGTGACCTGTCGATATGATACCTTGTTTCAAAGCCCTAATTGGCGCGAGAAGATCCCTACCAAGGAACCTTTCACGAGTTGGCTTGAAGATCAAGTGAGAGCGATGGCTGTATAGGTTGCAACAGTGGAAAAAGGTACGGCAATCCCGACTCTTGCAACGCCCAGGGTTATTTTGCGCGCGTTTAAAGAAAACGACGCTCATTCACTACACCGGATTCTTTCAGAGCCAGGGGTCCTGCGTTACTTTCCATCCAGCAATCCCCCGCCATTGGAACGGGTTGAGAAGTTGATTGAGAGCCATCAGCGACACTGGGAGGAAAACGGCTACGGCTGGTGGGCGGCTGTGGACCGGGGCAACGATGAGCTTATCGGGTGGTGTGGGCTTGGTCTACTCGAGGAAACCGATGAGATCGAGATCAAGTATCTGCTCAAACGCTCGCACTGGGGGCGCGGTATCGCGACCGAGGCTGCTGGCTTTTGCATAGATTACGCTTTTCGCGATGCACAGCTAGAAAAAATCATCGGGCTGACCCACCCCGATAACGTCGCCTCCCAACGCGTTCTGGAGAAGATCGGTCTGAACTTTCGCAACCGAGCAGAATATTTTGGGATGATGTGTTTTCGCTTCACTATGACAAAGGACCAATTCGATTCCAATGAGGGTTGATCCTAGAGTCACGGCTCTTGATACTCCAACTGTACCTGATTAGGTTTACTTAAGACGTTGGCTGTAATTTAAGCAGGCACATGTACCGTAATCCTAATGTTCGCATCGCATTTGAAGTAATGAAACGCGACATCTTAGCGAATCCTACCACCTTCATCCTCGCAGTAATTTTCGCTCGGGGAATCCTGCTGATCTCTGTTCTTTTACAACCTGACCCATCGAACTCAGGCGCCAATACCTGGTCGATCGTGGCCTTGGATCCTGCCACCGGTGACGTCGGCGCGGCCGGTGCTTCCTGCGTGCCGGTCAACGCGGTCGTGCTGGCGGCCCTCGTTCCCGGAAAGGGCGCCGCGGCCGTCCAGGCCGAATTCGTTCTTGAGAATCGGGACATGGTTTACGAGCTTCTACAGCAAGGATTGCCTGCCGAGGAAATTCGCGATCTGGTTACTGACGGCTCCGCTGATACAAACCTGTCTCTGCGACAGTATGGCATCGTCACCTTGGACGAAGGAACTGTTCGAACAGCGGGATTCACCGGGGAGGGCAACTTCTCATGGTCCGGCGATATACAGGATACCGATATGGCTGTATCTGCCCAGGGCAACACGTTGGAAAGCGAGGACGTCGTCGGCCTGGCTTTGGAAGCCTTTAAGGCGGAGGACATCGGACCGCTGTCGTTGCCGGACCGGCTTCTCAGGGCTTTAGAAGCGGGTTCGGCCGCTGGCGGTGACAAGCGCTGCAACCTTGACGGCGTCGAACAAACGGCCTTGTCGGCCTTCGTCGCCGTGGTAAAGGCCGATCAAGCCCCCTTTGCAGCTCCTCTTTCCACTTCAACAGAGCTCGGTGGCCCGGTTATTCCCTGGTTATATGTTTCGGTCATCGAAAAGTCAGGAGGCGCTAATCCATTGGTGGAACTGCGCCGCCAATATGATCAATGGCGTGTATCCAACCTTCCCCCCTGCCCGTTGTGCGATCGATTTTCTATTGTGGTCCCGCCAGGAAGCGTGAACCCCGATGAGGTGACTGAGCAACCGGCTGCGGAGCAACTCCAGACTATAGAACCGACGCTAGACAAGCAAGAACCTGAGCCCAGTGCCACTGTCCAGGCAGCTAAGCCATCAGAGCTTGGCGATATAGCCGAGCCGAACGACGCTTCGCTTGGAGTTGTCATCCTGTTGCTCCTCATAGTGGCGAGTGTAATTGCCATTGTTACCGTCTTTATCATTAGGCGTCGATCTCGAATTGACCGCCAGCGATAATCGCAGGTATCCCGGTTGGATCAAAGTATGGAAGAAAGAGACAATACCCGGCCATGGCTCGTCGCGCTGCTTTTCGCGTCCGGGGTAGTGGTCCTGGTTATCGCGCTCTATGTCTATTGGTTTGCCATTGGCGATCGCTACCGTGTTTTCCTCTACGATCACGATATGGGCTCCAATGTGCCGGACACCTCTCCGTTTAGCCCGGTAACCGGCAGCCGTTATTGGATGACCGGCCTGGTGGCAGCAGGCGCGGTCATGATTCTATATCTGGCAGTGAATTGGCTCCTTGCCCGCTTGAATTCACGCTATAAAGCCCCGGCATGGTGGCGTGTGTGGGCGCTAGCTTCTCCTCCTTTGTTAGTCGCCATACCGTGGTTAACTCTGACGATGAACGAGCCGGTTCTAACTGTGGGGTATGCTGCTCAGAGCACGTTTGTCTGCATTATCGCCCTGGCTCTGGCCTTGTCGCCAGGTACGATGGCCGCGGAACACCCAGTGGATCTCGCCTGGTTGGCTTCGGACGGGTTCGGATTGATGCTAATCCTGGTAACGCTACCTGGTATTCAGTTTCTAGATCGATGGCTTGAACGGGGTCAGACGGTTTACGTGCTGATGATGGTTCTTGGAACGATCGCCGGTGTTATTTGGCTACTGTTCATGTCCGTGCTGCGGATATGGCGGCATCATTCCTACCCCTCGACGGGAGCATTACTTCTTGCCGGCTTTGCAGTATCCTATTTATTGTTACCTTTCTTCCATCATCTCGCTTTCACAGACGGCTACTATTACATTTCCGATAGCGATAATTTCTTCGCCAGGAATGTTCTACTGCAGATGTTTGTTTGGATTGTAGCCGCAGTCGTAGCAGTCGCCGTCACCCGAATCAGGAGATATCTGACCGATTCTCGTCTAAGGCCGGCTTTGGACGATAGTTGAGGTCTTCAACCCGATAAAACCGGTATTGGTAGGAGTGAGCAGTTTATCGAATTCTATGAACCCCAATTCTCGTAAAGACAGGAGGAGAGTATGAAATACGGCATTGTCCTGCCGTTTGGTGACGCGAAAACGGCCGCCAACTTCGCTCATGACGCCGAGGAGGCGGGATGGGATGGCTTCTTCGTCTGGGAACCCGTTTGGGGCGTTGATGCCTGGATATCGCTTTCGGCGGCCGCCATGGTGACTGAACACATACGTTTGGGCACCTTGTTATCGCCCGTATCGAGGATGCGACCCTGGAAACTGGCCAGCGAGACCGCAACGCTGGATAACCTCTCCGGTGGCAGGGTTATTCTCTCGGTCGGTCTCGGGGCCATTGATACGGGATTCGAGGAATTCGGTGAAGAGGTAGACCGGAAAACCAGGGCCGAACTGATGGACGAAGGTCTGGATATTCTTACCGGTCTGTGGAGTGGACAGCCGTTTGACTTCACCGGAAAGCATTACACGGTCAAGGAGACGGATTTTCAACCACCCGATCCGCCGCGCCAACAGCCGCGCATCCCGATCTGGATAGTTGGCGCCTGGCCGCGGATGAAGTCGATGCGTCGCGTTTTACGTTACGATGGCCTGCTGCCGGCCGTGATGGATGCCGGCGGAAATTGGCAGGAAACGACGCCGAATGCTATACGGGAGATGAAATCCTACATCGAATCGTACCGGACACTCGACACGCCTTTCGATATCATCATGGAGGGAGAGACGCCGGGAGATGACCGCGAGGAGAGCTCGGCTATCGTTCAGGTGTGGGAGAACGCCGGGGTGACCTGGTGGATCGAGGCCTTATGGATGGCGCCAAGGGACGAGTCAGGCCTGCAGCAGGTCCATAAGCGGTTAATGCAAGGACCGCCGGCTCCATAACCGTGGAAGGGCAAGCCAACAGGCAGCTTACTCCGAATTCGGACGGCTATCTTCCACCTCGAGCTCAAACGTGTGGCGGTTATCGTATTCCCGACCCATGGCGACCAGTACATCGTTGTCGTTCATGTCATAGACGATCGACCACTGGGTATTTGTCTGGGAAACGCTTCGGAGCAGATCCATGGCCTCTCCTGTGGACAATATGCCCCCGGTTTCTTCAAGACGCCGGCCGATCTCATCGTGCCGCCAGCAGACACCCTCTGCAGGGTCATCATAGGCCGATTTGAGGAAGTTAGTCGCGCGATGCCAGGGTGATTGGTTGGTGATGACCTTCATCTCTCCCTGGTAGAACTCTACCAGCACCCCTTGTCCGGTCGTGTCGCCGATCAGATAGTGAAGGGGTGGGCCTCCACCCATGTCAATATTGTATTTGGCCATGATCTCTACCGCTTCGTTCGTGTCGCTGGCGTGATCGAGAATTTCGCGAATCACACCTAGAGAATCGATGACTTCCTTGTCCGGATCTGGGCGCATGTCCCCTGGCGGAACGGCCGCCATCCCGACGACCAATCCCTGCTCATTCATACCGTCAAATGGAAGGAACAGCGCATCCAACAGTCTTCTCCGCTCGCTTAGGGGTAACTCATCCACCTTGCCTGATAGGGCCTCACCAAATCCAAGATATTCGATGTCGACCATGGAGACTGAGGCGTATCCGTCCTCTGGGTCGGTGAACAAGAGTAAAGCCGGGCTAAATCGCCAGTCGAAGTTCCGTCCATACAGCATACCCGCGCTATCGCCGAAGGCAGCAAACAGGGAGCAGGCCCAGGCCGGAACCGGTGCTCCTTTTGAGCTATCCGATGGATCAATCATCTGTTGGCTGTCGAATTCTGCGATTGGCGTGTGATAGCTCCCGATATAGCGCATCGTATATAAAGGATACTCGTCCACCTTCCTGAGGCTAGTGAGGCTCTCTATCTCGTCGGCCGAAAGGCCGAAACTTGCGCCAGGTTCTGCAATCTGACTCGTAGGCCCTGGCGTCTGCGCGATAGCCAGCGTGGCAGAAGAGAGCCGCGTCGCGACAGGAATTTCGTCCGCTGTCCGGCAGCCAACCAGGAAGATAAGAATGACCAGAGCAAAAGCCAGGCACCGGTGCCACTGCTTATCAGACCTTAGCATCATGCTCTCGATTACTCCTCGATCTTGCGCGCGTAAGTCATCTCAACCGCTTTGGCACTATCACCTGCGGGTGAGATGTTATAGGCTGTTATGGTGATGGTGTCTAGATCGATGATCTCGACCTCGGTTCGCCACCCCCAATCGGGACCACCGCCAGTATCGTTGTAACTACCCAAAACCGAAAAGCCGTTCTCCAGACCAGACCCGGTGGAATACATCATGCCCGTGCTCAGATGCAGGTTATTGATCCAGGCGCATTCATAAATCCCACGATTTGCATGGTATCCGAAGATGGCCATTCCTTTCATCGTTTCTCCCACCAGTGTGCCCTCATATTCGTGCAACACGAAGCGGTCATCCAGGAGCGGGCGGATCCGGCCGTTTATAGGCGATACATCGGCTAATATGCCGGGCTCAAACCAGGTCTTGGCTATCCCCGTCCAGCTTCCTACCAACTGGTATAGCAGATGATGGGCGCCACCTGGTTTTTTTGATTGCTCGAATTTCTCCTTGTCCACTGCCCTACCTCCAATGCACTCCGTTAGGAACAATCATAACACTTTCATCTGATCAGTTAGATCGAGGTTCATGTCATCAACGTTCACTTGTGACCGCCGGGGGCGGTTTGATGTAAAATATCTCGGCTAGCGAACCTGTTCCTATCGGAACCAGGTCTCCTTTTCGATATTCCGGAAGACCAATGATCCGTGTCATGAACAACACCAGAAGGACTCTCAGGCAGAGGCCTCTGGTGTCAAAGGATGTTCTAAGGTAGCACGATGGAACGTCACCATCAACAAACAGCGCGACCAGCAAGCCGGCGAATGGCGGCCGAATTTGGTTGGACCCGTTCGAGCTACACCCTGCTTAGCGCCTTCCTGGTTACCCTCTTCTTATTAGCCTACGTATGGTGGCCATTGGCCGAGGAATACCTGGAACAGATCGATACCTCCCGGTCTCTATGGCGACAGATTGACTGGTTGTTGATCGGGATCTTCCTGGTCATGTCCGTCTTGATAATGGCCGGTGCTGATTTAGGGCAGGATTTTTGGATCCTCTCTGTGGGCCTGGCCGGGGGTCTCGTGATCGAAAGCTGGGGGACTCAAACGGAACTCTGGACCTACTATACTCTGGAGCGTCCACCCTTATGGATCATCCCAGCCTGGCCCATAGCCAGCTTATCGATCGACCGGCTGGTCCGAATCTCAGATCGCTATCTATTCGCCGGCAGAGGAACAGGGCGAACCATTTTCGCCTATTGGTTGTTGTTCGCTGCCTTCCTTGGCCTAATGGTCTTCTTCGTATGGCCGACTATCGACAAGCCTCTGACTTTGGCCGCGTTATTGTTGTGCGGGTTCCTCATCCTTACGCCAACGGACCATCGCCTGGCGATAATAACCTTCGCTGCCGGGGCGGGTCTCGGTTTCTTTCTCGAGTATTGGGGGACAACCAGACTCTGCTGGACCTATTATACGGGCCAGACGCCACCCTTGTTCGCGGTTTTAGCCCATGGGATGGCTGCCGTGGCTTTCTGGAGAACAGGGTTGTTGCTTAAACATCTTGCCACCAGGCGCTCTATCTTCGCTCCTTCCCAGGACTATTCCTGAGAAAAAGTGTCCTTAAACTACCTTCTCATGGCCGATGATTCGGGTCATTCGCCGGCATCCTTGGACGAGACGGAAAGTGAAGTATTATCTGTAGCGGCGCGCCAGAGATATCTGATAAGTTGCTCCCATTCCTCCCTGAAAGGTGATGAGAAACTAATTGGCCATCACCTTTCGAGTAAGGCACTGGGAACTAGGTCCACCACATACCTACAAAGGAGACTGCAATGGCGAAAGGGGCTTTGGGCAAGGTGTACCATGATGGGGACGTCATCATTCGTCAAGGAGACGTTGGCGATTGCATGTACGTGATACAGAGGGGCAAGTCGAAGTGATCCTCGAAAACCAGGGGCAGGAGATACAATTACAGGTGCACGGGCCCGGGGCTTTTTTGGGCGAGATGGCCATCTTCGACAAGGACGTTCGATCGGCGACTGTCCGGGCATTGGGAGAAGCCAAGGTGCTCACGGTAGATAAGAAGAATTTCATGCGCCGTATCCATGAAGATCCCTCGCTTGCGTTTCACCTCGTTGAGACCATGTCGGGGCGGATCAGGGAGCTCGTAGAGAAAGTTGCCGGTTTGGAAAGCGAATTGGACGCCCTTCGCCATTAAGCCTCACTGGTCTCTGATTTAAGAGGTTAGCTAGCTGTCGCCTGCGCCATGGCAATGCAGGAGGTGATGGAGCCCTATAACAACATGCGGACGGAAGCCGGCACGCCCTTCTCCCTCCACATCAAGGTAGCCATAGCCGCCGGTCCGGCCCGGCGATTTACAGTGGGCCTGCCCGAGGTCCAGTTGGTGGATGTACTGGCCGGCGATACCCTTATTAGAATGGCCGCCGCCGAGAGTCTGGCCGAGAGGGGGGATACCGTCGTCGAAGAGGGGATAGTATCCCGATTGGGCGATAACCTGACGGTCGACTCCTGGCGCTCGAACGATGAGGGATTTCGAGTCGGTGTGGTGACGGAGATGTTTGAGGATCCCATCATCACGCCCTGGCCCGATATCCCTCCTGAAAAGCTGGATCCTATTCGCGTTCGATCCTGGCTCTTGCGACCGGTCCAGGAACGCATCCAGGCCGGCCATGGCTTTCTGGCGGAACTTCGTCCGGCCGTGGCTCTATTCATGCGCTTTTCAGGCATTGACTACGATCGTGATAACGCGGCCGGAGATAAATTGAATGCCTTTATCCGCTGGGTCCAGGGGGTCATCAGTAAGACTGACGGTTTCTTGATCCAGCTGACGGTGGGGGACAAAGGCAGTTTTCTGTATGTCGCTTACGGCGCACCTATCGGTCACGACGATAACGCCATAAGGGCGGTTGCGGCCGCCCTCGAGTTGCGCTCTAAATCGACCAGTTTCGATGGTATTGACCTAGTCCAGATCGGTATCAGCGGCGGACGCATGTGGACCGGGGCTTACGGTGCTACTACTCGCCGTACCTACGGAGTGATGGGTAACGAGACCAATATGGCCGCCCGGCTGATGGGAAAGGCCAAGCCGGGTCAAATCCTGATCACGAAACGGATTCTTGAGGCTGCCGAGCACCAGTATCGATTCGAAGATCGGGGCCTAATCCAGGTGAAGGGAAGGAAAGACCCACTGCCAGTTTGGGAAGTTATCGACAGGCGTCGAGGAGCGGCCAGTGAATGGGCCCAATACGACAAGCCTCTTGAAGGTCGCCTCGAGAGCCAAGCAATTTTATCATCAACTTTGAATGAAGTATTGGCCGGAAAGGGGCAAATCGTCCGACTTGAAGGCGAAGCTGGAATGGGAAAGAGCCATCTGGCAGCCCAATTCAGCCAGGTTGCTCTAGGGCGCGATGTCAAAGTATCCGTCGCTGCCTGCCAGAGTATCACTCGTGGCTCTGCCTACCATCCTTGGCGCCAGTTGTTTCATTCGCTACTCGATCTTGAAAGTCTTGAGGCAAACGAATCAGTCGGCAAGCTCACATCTTTCATTGAATCCGAGTATCCGGAGTGGATGTTGCGTCTGCCCCTTCTCGGCGACCTTCTCTCCTTACCCATACCTGACAATCCGACTATGGCAGCCCTTGACGCTGGGATGCGCCAGAAGTCTTTGATCTCGCTGGTTGTCGAAATGATTCAGATGTGGGCGGATCAGTCTCCGTTGATGTTAGTGATCGAGAATGCCCATTGGATGGATGAAGCATCCTTGGTGCTCCTCGAGTCCGTTGCCCAGCAGATAATCGGCGAAAAACGGATCATGCTTCTTCTAATCCTCAGACCTCAGGCCGGCGATGAAGAGAACACTCTCGAGAAACTAAACGACCTTCCACATCTCAAGGTTCTCCGTCTGGAAGAGATGACGAATGAGGGGGTTGCCGGCTTGATAAGGTCCCGTTTGGAGGGACTAGTTGAAACGCTGGTCATCGCGATCATCCAGGAGATGGCTAGGGGTAATCCCTTCTTCGCGGGAGAGCTGATCGATTCTCTATGCCAATCCGGCCAGTTGCTCAAGGATACGGATGGTCCATGGCAGATATCCGAGGGCATGTTATCCATTTTACGCTCAGCCGACTTCCTAACACGGGAGGAAGGCGCCTGGGCGCTCAGAGCTGAAACGGATCTTTCCAGTGTGAAATTGGGAATTCCTGATTCGATCCATGGCGTTGTCCTTGATCGTCTCGACCGCTTGCCGGAGGCGCACAAACTAACCCTGAAAGTTGGCAGTGTCATAGGACACCAATTTGAACTGGTCCTGGTCGGACATGCTCATCCAGAAGATAAGGACCTTCTCGATCTCCGTGAAGAAGCTGAATACCTGGAGGCGGAGGAATTGCTTCGGCGAGAGGACGCTCCGATAGAAGATCTATATGCTTTCCGGCATCATTCGACACAGGAAGTCGCCTATGAGACGCTTCTCTATACCCAGCGCCGGCAACTGCATCACTCGGTATCCCAGGCTTTGGTCGAAATGCAGCCCCAGAGAGCGACTGAGATAGTCTACCATGCCTATCTGGGACAAGAGTGGCCTCTTTCGCTTGAGTATAATCTTTTGTCTGGGGAGCAGTCGAAACGGCTCTACGCAAACCAACAAAGCATCGATTTCTTTGAGAAGGCGTTGCAAAGTGCGGAAGCGATTACCGATTCAGATACAATAGAACAACGGAAGGCCGTTCACCTCGCCTTAGGGGAACTATTGGTCTCGACTGGTCAATATGAACCGGCCGATGAACACTTGCGTTCGGCCTTCGAACTAGCCCAATCAACGGGAGATAGGGAGGCTGAAGCCCGTGCTTGCCGCTGGGTCGGCCGGTCTCACGAACTGCGCAGCGATTACCCGCTGGCTCTGACCTGGCTTGACGAGGGCCTCTCCTCGCTTGTGGATCATGATTCACCCGAGGAAGCTGAAATATCACTAGTCGCCGGCCTCATTCACAGTAGGCAAGGTAACTACGATCAGACGATCCAGCTTTGCGAGCGCAGCCTTCAAGTTGCCGATAACCTCGACGATGATTCTGTGCGAGCCCGCGCCTTCAACTTGTTGGGTATCGTGGCTTTACGTCATGGCGACAGCCAGACGGCTATCAGCCGATTCGAAGAGTCACTGAGCTACTATGAAAGGCTTGAAGACTTATACGGGCAGGCGACATCACACAACCTAATTGCCAACGGCTATTTTCCGCAGGGCCAGTGGAAAGAAGCGGATTACCACTACGGCCGGTCTCTTCAACTTTTTATCCAAATCGGAGATATATATAACCAGGTCCTAGTAAACAATAACGTTGGCGGCATAATCCTGAAGCAGGGACGTCTCAATGAAGCCCTGGCTTACTACAAGCAGGCGCTGGAATTGCTTGAACAGATTGGTGGATCCCTCTGGGTGTTGGGCGCCCTTCATCTGAACGTTGGCAGCACGCATATCCGGCGTCGCGAATTGGAAGCGGCCGATTCGGAATTGAAGCTAGCCCAGGATTATTTCGAGCAAACCCAGTTGCGAGATCTCATGCCCGAACTTTATGGACTGTTCGCCGAGTTGGCCTTGGCGCGCGGCGATATAGACCAGGCGGATTCGATTGGAAAACGGTCGATTGAACTGGCAAGAGAAATGGAATTCACCCACGAAGAAGGGCACAACTTGCGAATCATGGGGGAAATCGCTCTGGCCCGGAACGATTATGAAGTGGCCGCAAGCCATCTGGAGTCCAGCTATGCCATTTTGGATGAGGCGGGAGATCAGTACGAGAGTGCAAAGACTCAGCTATCATTGGCTCAACTGTACGTTGACCAGGGACGTGATGACCTCGCAGATTCGATTCTGAGCGATTGTGCAGACACTTTTCTGCGCCTGGACGCCCAGATGGATTTGGACAAGACCCAAGAATTGCGGGAGAGTATTCGGCCGGAGGAAATGTCGTAGACAGGGCAACCATGCGCCAGGCAATCCATAGAACCATCTATCTACCATCTTGATATCCCCTTTTCTATCGGCAATCACAAGGGCGAATCCTGGATAACGAGACACCCGCCGCAACAAGGGTTGAGACCCGCTTCCGACCCCGATTGTCTGATCCGCACTTTCTAGCCCGCGTCGGAACTACCGCATCTTTAAAAAAGGCAAATGACCGGGTTGATTTGGTGTAATCTACCAGTGCAAGTATTATGACCCTGTCGGATCTTTCTGCCTTATGGTCAAGGTGATTAGCCGTCTTTTCAAATTGACGACTCTCGCGAGGGTGTTCGTAGAAGGACGGCCGCGACAAATAATACCTCATGTGGTCTGATGAAACGTTGTCGGCAATCTGGGCTCTAGCCTGGCTGCTTCTCACAATCGTAGGGTTTATCTACGCCAGAGCGTTAGCCGATATCTGGTATACCCGAGCCAGGGGGAGGTGGCTCGGTAAGACACTGTTGGTCGTACTGCTCATCGCCCTGGTGGTTCGCTTAGTCCCCTCCCTTCTTCTACCTGTCGGCGCGGGCTATGACATCGAATCCTTCAGGTTGACGGGGGAGGCGTTCCTGGCCGGGGAAGATGTGTACACCTCAGCGGCGATGGGTCGACACCCCTACCTGCCCATGCAGGTATACCTCATTGGCCTGGCGTCCTATGGAGCCGAATTGACCTCCTTGCCCTTTGTCTTCCTCATCAAATTGCCTGCCGTCATCGCCGACGTGATCATCACGGCCGTGATCTACTCGACTGGAAAACGTAGTGGACTGTCGAGGGAGGTTACACTGAATTGGGCTTTGCTGTATGCGCTCAACCCGATAAGCATAATGGTAACCGCTTACCATGGTCAGTTCGACTCCGTGACCGTAATGCTTCTCCTGTTTGCCTGGTTTTTCTGGCATTTTGGACAGCGCCTGCTCGTTTCAGCCACTGCTCTCGGTTTTGCCATCTTGAACAAGACGTGGCCCGTGGTTTTTCTTCCGATAATCCTCCTGCGAATAACCACATATCGAAAGCGCATCATTTACACCACCTTATCTGTGCTGATACCAGTTACCTTCACCATAGGATACATTGTCATATTCGACGCCGATTCAAGGACAATGTTGAACAGAGCACTTACCCACACGGGCGTTCCCGGCTATTGGGGGCTATCGGCCATGCTGGCCGTAGCCGGCGACACTTGGGACACGCTTCAGGACGCCTACGACGGTTTGACCGCCATCAGGCGGTGGTTAATCTTGGCTGCAGGCCTGTACGCGCTTTGGCGAACCAAAAAACAATCCTCACTCGAGGCATTGGTCACGGTGATATTGTGTGTGTTTGCCGTCACCGTGGGAATGGGACTGCAATGGCTGCTGTGGGTTGTGCCTTTCGCGATTCTGGCCAATGACATCCGCTGGCTCAAGAGATACTGCCTTGTCGGCACCTTGTTCCTGGTTTTCCAACTGTTCGGTTATCACATGGTACCCTGGGCAAGTCATCTATTTAGCCCTGTGACCGTCAACACCCTCCTGAGATTGGTGTCGATTCCTATCTGGTTAGTCATGGCCTGGTGGGCAATCGACCGCCTGAAACGAGCCCGCGTCTTGCCTGGAACTCTCACCAGCTAGCTCTACGTTCGAAGGTGACCATAACTGAGAAGTAGGAGCGAGTGAAGTATTCGGAGCAACGGCGTAGGTAACTCTGATAGTCGACAGTCAGGGTGCCTTAGTCAGCCTGACTCAGTCAGCCTGACTTTGGTAGTATCAAGTGTCCTACGTGAGGCCGGCTTCAGTTTAGGTCCTACACTCCAGGATCATCGGCATTCCCCCTCGTGAACGAAGTGTAACCCGAGGTTCTATCCGCACCTGATGATCGTACTTGAGTCGCTTCCGCCAGTGCCGCGCCAGCGAAGCAATAATCAGGATCATCTCCAGCCAGGCGAAGGGCTCACCAATACAGACCCGGGCGCCGCCGCCAAAGGGAAAGTAGGAATACTTTGGCCGTGCTGCCAGCCCTTCCGCCGTCCACCTCTGCGGACCAAAGCGAACCGGATCGGGATAGAACCTCGAATCGCGATGGGTGATGTACTGGCTCATGATGACGGAGGTTCCGGCTGGGATCCCGTAATTATCGACCGACGGCGGGCGGCCGTTCAGGACTCGTTTGAGCTCAGCTTGAAGGCCCGTCTTTACTTCAGGATGTTGGGCCAGCAGGTTCCAGGTCAGGGCCACGGCCGTGGTATCGTGCCCGGCCAGGAACAAAGTTAGGGCCTCGTCCCTTGTCTGCTCATCCGTCATCCCTGCCCCGCCCCGATCGTCGTCCTCTGCCAGCAACAAAGCCCCAAGCGCGTCGTTCTGTTCAGAGGCATCGACCCGCCTAGCCGCTATGATGCGATAAATCGCCTGGTCCAGCCGGTCCCGTCCTCTCCGGAATCGTCGATTCATAAGGGGAATTCTGTCCAATACCAGTCTGGATGGAGAACTCATGCCCTCGAAGAGACTCATGGCATCCGTGAGTGCCTGGCTTATCTCGCTCGCCTCGTCTTCGACATCCGCGTTGAAAAAGGCTCTGCCTACAACCGCCAGGTTCTGACGGGCCAACTCCTCGGCCATGTCAATCTCCGTCCCATCCCGCCACCTTTCGCCAACCATCGCGGCGCAGTCTGTAACAATATCAGCATACGCCTTCACACGGTCTCGTCGAAAAGCCGGCTAGATCAGTCGCCGTTGGCGCAAATGGAAATCCCCCTCGCTCGACAACAATCCATCGCCCAGGATCCGCCTGATGTTCTGTAAACCAGGGTTCTTGACAAAGTTACCTTGGCTGGTGACCAGCACATCTTTGATCAGATCCGGACGATTCAGAAAGAACACGGGTCGCCTGCGAATGCGGAAAGAGGCGATATCGCCATACCGGCCTGACAGTCTCTCCAGAAACAGCAGGGGATTGGGGGCAAAGGAAAACAGGTGGCCAAATGGCCATCTGGTGGTAGGACCTGGTGGAATAGACATGGAAAGAAGCTCAATCAATTGCAGGCAATAAACAGCATCAGGACCATACGTATCCCGCCGAAACCGACCCCGAACACTACCATTAGCCGCACGCAACGAATGCTTCAGACCGTAAACCTCAAGAGAAAGGGCATGGCGCAGTATCCCTACAGTGAGCGAAGTTGATAGGGTTCATTTGAGCTGCCGGCTCAAAAAAGAAAGCTCTGCTGGCGCCCGTTCCCGCCCATCCATTGGCGCAGTTCGGGCTCCCCGGCCCCAAGTGGCCCCGTGACAGTGCTGATGGCTCGCACCAGCAGCTCTTCGTAACGGGGAACGTCCACGGCCGCGGGATCTGGTTCGGCCGGCAGATCCCAAGCCAATACCCCCGGCTCCCCAAGGGTGTACAAGAACCGGACGCGCTGCCCGGGATTCATCCGTTTTCCGATGGCCTCGAGCTGGGCGGCGGCCCTGGCGGCCGGTGACAGAACGCGGTACTCGCTGAGAGAGCGGCTGAGAGTCTGGGAGACCAGAAGCTTCTCCAGCCCGACCTTTCCCCCTCGCAAGCTGGCCAGGTATTGCTCCAAGAGCGCCCGGGCCTCGTCCAAGAAGTGGTCCGTGGCCCGTCCTTCCGCCAAATCGACCATGCGGCTGAGAATGGCCAGCTGCGCATCGGCGATGAAGGGGGCCGTATCGTGACGGCG
This sequence comes from Promineifilaceae bacterium (SeqCode), assembly GCA_049650305.1. GTDB lineage: Bacteria > Chloroflexota > Anaerolineae > Promineifilales > Promineifilaceae > UBA11865. Next base: position 3,950 of record JBARZW010000280.1, on the reverse strand, counting down.
AGCCTCGATCCCTCGTAACTTAAACTGCCCGTCAGTGTAGAGGCCGAAGTAGCGGTTGGGCACCGGAATGCTGGCGTCATCCCGGGAGGCCAAGAAGGCCACCCAGCGATAGATGCCGTCCAACGCTATCGGCAGACCAGTTCGGAGGGTGATCTCGTCCAGGAGCGGCTGGAAATCGCCGGCCTTTTTCAATTCAGGATGCCGGACCCATAGGCCGTCTACATACATGTGCAGGACCGTGTAGCCCATATCTTCGGCCGCTTCCTTGGCCCTGAGCAATGCTTCCCGGCCGTAGGCGGTCACTGCTTCGTGGGACTCGATGCGCCCGAACCGGGCGTTCTTGTAGCCCAGGTATCCAAAGCAGACGACGAGAAGCCATTTGAGGGCGTCCGAGCGGGCTTTCAAGGTCCGGTAGCGGCAGTCACGGCGGTCCATCGTAGCCAGCAGCTTCTTGATCGCCAGCCGACGCTCGAGCAGCGGCTTGAGCGTTCTCGGGACGAGCCCCACCTCACTCTGCGAGACCGGGATGCCCAGCTCGGGCACGGTCAGGCTTGGCATACTGCCTTCACCGACCGTCTCCGGAGAGATGTTGAAGTTGACCATGATGCTCGGGTACATGGAGACGAAGTCGATCTCAGCCACGTCACGATGCAGCCCGATAAGGGGCTGGTAGACGAGCCCGCCTCGATCGGCCCTGATGTGCTCCCGCGCGCTGCGGAAGGCCTCGGCCTGCTGCTTCTGATAGGGAACCAGAACGCCACTGCGAAGGGCTGTCTGCATCTGCATGGCCGTGATCCCGGCCCCCGGCGACTTGCGAGCGACCTCCTGAACCGGCAGTCCTGAGACCCGAGCCTGCTCGAGCACGCCTGCCAGCCCGTATCCCCCATACATGACCGCGTTCCTCTCGTCGAGATGCCAGCGGCCGAAGAGGTGAACCTGCTGCCCCCTGTAGACGACACGCCCGTAGGTGAAGAAGCTATTTTCTCGCCTCCGCACAACGCGCCGGTTCTCGTCTCGATTGAGGTTGAAGAATGTCGCTCCCGTTCTCCTGGCCGCATCGAGCAAGAACGGGAACAGCCAGGTGTCACCCCACTGAGTCACTATCAGATCCGGGTCATGCCTTCTCAATAGCCCCTGAATGCGAACCAGCAAGCTTCGCACCGGGCTCAAAGGTAATCGCAGGCGATCACCTGCACCTGAAACCGCCAGCCAGGCGGGCTCCGCATGCGACGGGTCGACATCGGGTTGAAAGACCAGATGGCGCAGCGGGGCCGCAACCGGTTCCATATCCCAAGCAGAGTCCAGGGCTTCGATCTCTGACACGGCCCCCTTCTCGTCGGCGATGACTCGGCAGCGCGCCAGCGGGAAAACATCGTAGGCCACGGCATGGCGTAGCTCGATAGGGATATCGGCGTCGAAGTAATCCAGGTCCGGGAAGTGGTCGCGCAACTGGCGGAAGAGCTCCGACTGCGGCACGGGATTGGCAGTCTGTATGGACAAAAGGTCAAGCATTCCTGAAAAGAGATCACGTCGCTCGTCCCTGTCCGTCGCGGTGTGAATGGCGTTGCCGCTGAGGAAGCGCTGAAGCTCGTCAAGGCGCCTCTCTGGACCGGCGGCGTAGAAGGTGACGGGAAAGTCTTGATGCAAGCGGCGGCGATGGCCGTCTTCGTCGATGAGCCAAAAGACTACCCCGTCCTCCTTGTCCGCATAGAGGTCAAGAAGCCAGCCCCGGTATTCATTCATCGATATCGCGCTTCAGCTCCTCGATCTCTCTGGCCTGCTCGATGAGCATCGCCAACAGTACGGCTTCGAAGGGCAGGGCGTGGTTGGCCTGCCCAATGGCGGCCGTGTGCTTGCGGGCGCTGGCGAATAGCCGGTCGAACAGATGCTGGTCGTTTCGCCGGAGGGCTCGCCTGAAACTGGAGAAAGCCGACTGCTCGTCGAGGATGATCTGAGTTGTTGTCTGCTGGGTTCGCCCCACTGGACCTCCTTGTCGCTTGCCGTTGATATGCTGGTATCATCGAGGACGCTGGCCCGAGGCCGCGCCCGTGGATGCTCCGATTCATCGCCCTTTCGCCGGAGTCAGAGCAATCTGGCTGGAGTGAAGCGCACCATCCCGCTCTCGCGCTGTACCCGGTCGGCCGCGTCGACCAGGAGATCGACCAACCCCGCCCTCTCTGGTTGGGGCGGCCTGCTGATGCTAACCGCCACGGCCGACTTGCGCCGAAGACGGTGCAACTCGCCGATGGCGACCCCCAGCACTCTGCGGCTTTCTTCCGGGGACACACTCTCGTCACTGAAGGTGCTCAGCAAATCCATGACGAGCTTCGGATCCTCGCTTTCCGGCGTCTGCCTCAGGAGGCTAACGACCTGGTAGCAGGTAAAGGCTCGGGCCACCAGGATGCGCCGCAGGACGTCTCGCGACCGCGGAGTCTGCCGTCTCACATAGCGGGCGGCTCCGTAGGCGCTGAAGCTATTGCCAGCGTCCAAGACGTGGACATCACCTCGCAGGGCTATAGAGGCCGCGAGTTCTACCATCTTCTCCGCTCGCGCTCGCTGTCCGATAACCAGGGTAATGCTATTTGGGAAAAGTATCAGTCGACGTGCCAATTGACATCTCCTTGTACGAAGTACGAAGCACAGAACCGCACCGCAAGGAATCAAACGCGGGCTTGCATCGTCCGGCATCATATTAGAACAGATGTTCTAATACATTACCCTAATTCAAGTTCGAAGCAACGTGAAGGAAGTGTGAATCTAGGTGCCTGGTTCGGAATAGGAAAAGGGTCGCATTGACCAGGAGATCAGCAGGGATCTATAATGGGGTTTACATAATCTCATTATTGATCTAACTTAAGGAGTATGCAATGAGTGATCGCGCGCTTTTCTATGCTATGGTCTTGGTTTTCCTCATCGGTTCCGTCGCCCTATTCTTGGGCGCTTCGGCCGAGTCGACCTTCGCAACCATCTTGGGTTTTGTGGGTTGGATCGCGGCCTTGGCTATTCTCATCTTCTGGTTCGTCCGCAAGAGAAATGCGGTCATCCAGTAGCAGAATCACGATTTCCCTACCCAAAGCTGAATAAAGTTGAGGGAGCAGGTCCTGTGCAGCCCGGCGGGGTAGCCGCAGGGCTGCCGAGGGGCAGGGCATCGTCGTGGCTGTTCAGAATGTACCCAGCAGATTGACGCCGTAGAAGGCCAGGGTGAGCAGGCCGTCATTGGTCGCCTAGGTGAGGAAGAATGCGGCCGTGGAGTCGCTAAAGCTTCGAGTAATTCGAGCTGAATGTTTACCCTGGCTCCACAATGGCTTCACGCAATGCGCATCTGCACCTATAAACCTGCGTCCTCCCACCAGAGCCGGCAATAGCCTATAATACTTGGATGGTAAAAGTCAGCCGCCTTGTAGATCGATTTCCCCGAAGTCTTTCCAAGACCGGCTGGCTGGTTTGGTTTAGTTGCTTGCTGGTTCCTATCATCTTCGTAGCATGTCGCCAGACATCGGACTCGGAAGACATCAAGCATACCAGGGATCCGGACGCCCTAGATGTGATATTGATGGCTACCACCCTACCCGTACCCCAACCTACCGGTACGTCGCTGGCAATAGTTGGCGATATAGATCAGCCCGGACCTGCTGAGACGCCCGTAACTGTATCTGCTGACGTAAATGTGCCGGCGACACCGACCCAGTTGGTCTGTGCTTCCGCGTACTTCTTCGAGCCGGCGCCTGAGGTGTGTCCCAACGGTGAACCGCTGACAAGCGCGGCCGCCGAACAACCTTTTGAACGAGGATTCATGGTCTGGTTCGAGGCGACAGATGCGATCTATGTCTTTGATTGGGACGGCCGCTGGCAGCAATTCGAGGACACATTCATTGAGGGACAACCTGAGAACGATCCGGCTATTATCCCTCCCCCAGATCTGTATCAGCCGGTCCGCGGATTCGGTCAGG
>JBARZW010000279.1:0-6912 GCA_049650305.1 Promineifilaceae bacterium (SeqCode) | reverse complement strand
TTAAACCAGTTTTTGCCCGGGACGCCGATCCTCTCCTTCGGTACGGCCGGCTGCAATCTTGCCTGTCGTTTCTGCCAGAACTGGGACATCAGCAAATCGCGGGAGGTCGATACGCTGGCCGATTCGGCCTCTCCCGAAACCGTCGCCAAGGCGGCCAAGAAGCTAGGTTGCCGGAGTGTGGCCTTCACTTACAACGACCCAGTCATATTCATGGAGTACGCCATCGACATCGCCAAAGCCTGTCATGAAATCGGGATAAAAGCTGTCGCCGTAACGGCCGGCTATATGAATGACGAACCCCGGGCCGAGTTTTACCGGTATATGGACGCCGCAAACGTTGATCTCAAGGCATTTACCGATGCCTTCTACCAAAAGCTATGTGCCGGCCATCTCCAACCTGTACTGGACACCCTCCTCTATCTAAAACATAAAACAGATGTCTGGTTCGAAATCACCAACTTGCTCATTCCTGGCGAAAACGACTCGGACGAAGAGCTGGAGGCCTTAACCAATTGGGTAGTGCGAGAACTTGGACCCGATGTGCCGGTTCATTTTTCGGCTTTCCATCCTGACTACAAGATGCTGGATTATCATCCAACCCCACCGGCGACCCTTGCTCGTGCCCGCGAGATAGGGCTAAAGAACGGCCTGCGATACGCTTATACGGGAAACGTCTACGATGAACGAGGTGACAGTACGTACTGCCATCATTGTGGAGCAAAACTCGTCGGCCGGAACTGGTACGTGCTCACATCCTGGAAACTCACCGGTGATGGCCGTTGCCAGAGCTGTGGAACGCCATGTGCCGGTGTCTTCGAGCAGACTCCGGGTACCTGGGGAAGTAAGAGGCAACCGGTACGCCTGTCTCACCTCTAGGAGATGGATTTGCCGATTCCCTGTGGAGCGGCTAGGATCTGGAGGAGCGGTCTCGATAAATGGTCGAATTCAGGTGGAGTGGGACCTGGAGCAGCATCGCCGTTTTGATTGGTGGCCGAGGAGCGAGTCTGGTAGAAGAGTTGATTCCGGCTGATGGCTATCAGCTTGGCGCAGGCTAGATTTTCCGGACCGTTAATAACAAGAAATGAAAAGTACATCTGTTTGGCGGCATTTCGACCTTTGGTTGACAGCCGCCGTTCTTCTTTTAACCGCATATGGCATCTTGGCCATCAAGAGCGCCGTCACCGGCGCGCCGGCCTTTGAGACCTACCCCCAGCGGCAGATTATTTTCGCCGTGGTTGGCCTGGTTATCATGCTGGTTGTAGCCTCTATCGATTATCGCATTCTGACATCATCCCACTGGTATATTTATGCTTTCTTAATCGGTTCTCTCATATTTGTCTCGGTTCTTGGGGTGATCAATAATGAATCGAGGCGCTGGATCAGCTTAGGCTTCATTCAACTCCAGCCATCGGAGTTCGGCCGTGTGATCATCGCCATCACCTTCGCCCAGTTCCTGGTTCGCCGGCAGCATCAGATGGGGCGTTTCAGCAACACGCTGTTAGCCCTGGCCTATATCGGCCTACCAGTCATTCTCATCTTCATCCAGCCTGATTTGGGCATGTCCATTGTGTTCATGGTCCTTTGGTTTGTTCTGATCTGGCTAGCCGGTCTACCCTTATCACACTTCGCCGTTCTGGCTACGGTTGCCATCATCGCGGCGGTCGTCCTATTTCCTTCCCTGGCCGACTACCAGCAAGAACGCCTGACGGCCTTTGTTAATCCTGAATCTTTACCAGAACAGTCATTCAACATCGAACAGGCGCTGATCAGCATCGGTTCGGGCGGCTGGTGGGGAAAGGGTTATCTCCAGGGAACACAAAGCCAGCTTGGTTTTTTACGCGTGCAGCATACAGACTTCATATTTGCCGTGATCACAGAGGAGATGGGACTGATCCTCGGCGCCCTTGTCGTCTTAGGATTAATGGGCTTCATCCTGCTGCGCATTGTTCGCGTGGCGGCGATCACGCCCGATCCGGCCGGCCGCTATATTGCCGCTGGAATCGCCACCATCCTCTTCTTCCAGACCGTCGTTAGCGTGGGCATGAACCTCCGCCTGCTTCCCGTTACCGGGCTCACATTACCCTTTGTTAGCTACGGCGGAAGTTCCTTGCTAACCCTCTATATAGGCGTAGGAGTCGTGCAGTCGGTCCTAATGCGACATCGGAAGCAGGAGTTTGGCTAGACCCTCCATTCCCTGAATCATTCTGGCAGTTCTTGACCAAACAGCATCCCTTGGTGCAAACTCTGCATCCCACTATGAACTCATGTATAGGAAAGGGTGTTGATATAATGACCGTACGATTACGTTTCGCTCCAAGCCCCACCGGCTATCTGCATATTGGTAATGCCCGGAGTGCTCTGTTCACCTGGCTCTACACCCGCCGCCATAGAGGTAAATTGGTCCTGCGCGTCGAAGACACAGACCTGAAGCGCACCAAAGAAGGGACCATTGAAGTCTTCATGCAGTCTCTGCGTTGGCTTGGCCTGGACTGGGATGAAGGCCCGGAACTTGGAGGGCCTTTTGGACCCTATATCCAGACCCAGCGGGCGGAACTCTACCAGAAATGGGCTAACTGGTTGTTGGAGAATGGTCAGGCCTACAAATGTTTCTGCACACCTGAAGAATTGGCCCAGCGGAGACAGGAAACCCAGAAGGCCCGCCATTCTGGGTTGGGCTACGATCGTCGCTGCCGGCGGCTATCCCCGGATGAAATAGACCAGCGCGAAAAGGAGGGCCTGGGGTTCGCCGTCCGCTTCAAAATGCCTCGAGATGGCACGACCACTGTCCCGGACCTCATTCGAGGAGACATCGTGGTCGAGAATAATCTCATCCCCGACTACGTCTTACTAAAGTCGAATGGATTGCCAACCTACCACTTAGCCCATCCCGTTGACGATCACCTCATGGAGATCACTCACGTTACACGGGGCGTAGAGTGGCTGAGCACGGCACCTCTCCATGTGAATGTATTCCGAGCCCTGGGATGGGAGTTACCGGTATATGTGCACTTGCCCCTTATCATGAATCCCAGCGGCCGGGGTAAATTGAGCAAACGAAAACAGGCCTTTGAAGAAGGCGGGCAAGAAGTGCTGGTACAGGTGGAGGAATTTCGTGATGCCGGATACCTGCCCGAGGCCTTGGCAAACTTCCTGGCCAATGTCGGCTGGTCTTTCGGCGACGACAGGGAGAAATTTACCCTGGAGGAAGCCATTCCTCGTTTCGATTTGGCGGATGTTAATCCGTCCGAGACGCGCCTGCCTTACGAGAAACTCGATTGGCTCAACGGCCTATATATTCAGGAAATGGATCCCTTTGACCTGGCCGTCGCCCTGAAACCTTTCCTTGAAGATGCCGGCTACGAGGTGGATTTAGCTGCCCTGGCGATGGTGACACCTTCGTTGAGCATACGGCTCAAGCGGCTCACCGATGCCATACCGCTATTGCGATTCCTCTACATCGACGATCCATTTGAGTCACAAGTCGAAGAGCTCACCGATAAGAAACTAGACCTGGAAGCTGCCCGCCAGGCCTTCAGCCAGTCCCGTGATTTTGTTGCTGCGATAGAACCCTATGATCTGGAATCCATCGGGACCGGCTTGTTCGAAATCGGCGAGCGAAACACCCTCAACGGCAAAGCCGGTCCGTACCTTGGAAAAATGCGATTAGCCCTCACCGGCCAGCGGGTATCGCCCCCCTTGTTTGAATCGATGTTGGCCATGGGCAGGGAGCGGGTTCTGGCCCGTCTCGACCAGTTGATAGAGATCCTGTACGCTGGCTAGACTTGAGAGGCAGCGGTCTATTCGTTGAGCGTGGGCCACGAAGTGTGCCCCCCAACAATAATTACGGCGACGAGCCGCTTCGGGTCAACTTCGCCAATAGCCTCGCCGTGACAGGAACCAAGCCGCTCGGGCCGGCGCCAGCTTAAAGACACTCGTCCTTAGTGAGGGCTTTGACGGCCAGGATCCCAACCGCCGCCAGCGCCTTTTCGAGGCCATCAACACCGTCAGCTGCGACTTTGAGCGCGTACTGATCATCATCCACATCGACGAGATGTGCGACGCGTTCCCGTCTAGATCTCGGTGGAGAAGGCCTGTCTGGTTTCTCGAACACTATTACGTGGGAGGAAGGCTGTCAACAAAGAGGAGGGCACGGACATTTGTCAATTATGCGCCCTCGTATAGCCAACAATCATGGTGACACCAGGCATGGTGCTTCATCGCAACATTAATGACTGAACCAGTTCTGAAAGCTCAGGTATATTTGTAATGCAAGGCACCATATTTTCGCACGCCCTCAGGACTTCTGGCCTGCGAAAAGCCGGGGAACTATGGAATAGACTGGAAGAGGTTGTCGACCACCGAATTTGCGAAAAATAGCTCGTTCTCGGAAGATTCAGCCAGCAATTGCTGATAGCCTTCATCGGCGGATGTGGCTGCTGCAGCTTCCTCAAAAGCTGCCAGCGAATCGTAGGTGACCACCCAGTGCAGTTGGTTGAGCTTGCCCGTCACATTTCGCTCTACAGTGACATTAAGACCGAATTTATCGTTCACATAGCCGGCAACTTTGAGCCCAAATTCGATGGCCGGCAGCGCCTTCCCATCTCGAATTTCCGCGGTCCTTACCCAGGTAATCATTTACCCTTCTCCAATAGAACCGGTTACGAATGGGATTTCCCAACCCGATAACACGATTCAATAACGGCCGGAAGACAGGCGCTTCCAGCGGCGGTTGAGATAATCTAAGTGTATGAGTGGCTGCGGTGATGGTTAATGAGTGCGAGGATCTGTCTGCCTAGTCTAACCCAATTCGATATTATTTGTAAGGGCCCTGACACGGTAACACCAATTGTGAAGCAACGTATACCCATCTTGGTAACATTCTCTATTGACGCAATATGGGGCCGATGACCTGGAGCAAATCGGGAATGGCTTGATCGAAATCGACAAGCGAAACATTGCCAACGGCAAGACCGGTCGGTTAATGGCTAGAATGCGGGTAGCCGTACCAACCTCACCAAGGTCACTGACTCGCGTAAAGACCGTCGCGTCCTCCCCGGCTACATCTTCAGCATCCCAAGCACGACCAACCTGACCGGCGCCAAGGCCGGAACACTCATTGACCGGATTGGGCCCACCAAAGATAATTATGATACTCCTGACTGTCAGGCGATTGCCGAAGAATCCCGCATTGTCTACGCCCACTTGAAGGTGCAGGGCCAGATGGAGCGGAACAATGGCAGGTATGAGGAAAAGAAGATGAAATCTTTTGTCGCCTTCGACATTGAGATAGCTTATGACTTTCCGCCCGAAGGCGAGCCGATGGACTACGCTGCGCTGGGCATCAGCTGCGCGGCCGTCGCCTGGCGACTACCCGACGATGAGATTCACTACGAAACATGGACAGGGACCGGCCTGGCTATGTCCGGCGCAGAGGCACGCAGCCTTGTAACTGATCTTTTGTCACTGGAACAAGAGGGGCACACTCTACTGACTGTCAACGGAGCCGGTTTCGATTTCCGCGTGCTTGCGGCCGCATCTGGCCTCAAAAAGGCCTGTGCCGAGATGGCCCTGGGACATGTAGACCTGTGCTTCATGATGCTCGCCCAGCGCGGCTTTCCTCTCAGCCTGGATGCCATGGCCAAGGGCGCCGGCGTCGAGGGAAAACTCCACAAAGTCCGTCTAGCTGATGGCCGCATGATCGAGGACATGTCCGGAGAGATGGCGCCCGAAATGTGGCGAGCTGGAGAACGTAACGCCGTCCTGGCCTACCTGAAAGACGACGTCCGGTCGACCCTTGAAATGGGCGAGGCTGTCTCTCGGAAGCGGGGCATCGGCTGGAACGCCAGGTCCGGCAAATGGAACTTTCAGCAGTTTGCCAGGCCGCTCACGGTAACCGAATGTCTGGCAATCCCCGAACCAGACACCTCCTGGATGACTGATCCGCTTACGCGGGAGAAATTCCTTTCTTGGACAGGTTACTTAGAATCCGAAAAGTCAAACTCCCTCCCTTCCTAGCCTGACCCTTTCAATCCCGATTCCGCGTGGATCTTAACGTAGGCTTTTCATCACCATCTATCGTCTTCGCGATTCCTCTTTTCGTAGGGGACTGCTTATCCAGTTGTGTTAGTTCGTCATATATTCCCATTAGTGCACCTCCTCAAAAGCATCGGCCGCGGCCGCCGTCACGAGATCCCTATCAATGACCTTGCGTCCTAAGACAACGGCCTGGAGCAGGGTCTCATGGGCCAGTTTGCAGATATCGCGGGCGACCGTCCAGCGGAACTTCATCATTTGCTCCGTCTGTTTGAGATCAAATGGTTGCAGCCTGGCCGTATACATCCTGCTGGCCAGCGAGCGAAAGCGCCGGATGCGCTTATGAATCTCGGGCTGGCCGAACAGGGCGATTTGGATAAGGAACTCGTTCCGCGTGGTGGTTTGAAGAGGTGGTGGATCGTTTTCAGAGTATCATATGGTGGGTTCTGAGCCTCGTCCACAAGGAGGATAGGGGAGATGCCGGCCTTGTATTGCTCCAGCAGGTAGGCTTCGAAGTTCCGATGCGTATCGGCATAGGATCTGGCCGTCTTGACCTCGAATTCCTGGGCGATAAAACGCATGAACTGGTTGGCCGTCTTGAGGTTGGGGGCGAAGGCTAACACCACCTTCTTAGCCTTGTTGGTGGCGAACTCGTCTCGCAAGCGCTGGGCAATGGACGTCTTGCCCAGGCCAACCTCGGCGCTCAGATAGACAGGGCCGTCCCTCTGGGAGATATGATATTCGATCTTCGTCTTGGCCTCTTTGTGCTGGTCGGAATACCAGAGAAATCTGGGATCGGGGATGATCTTGAATGGGATTTCGGACAAGGCGAAATACTTTGCGTACATACTTCATACTGAACTATGCACAGGGGCTTGT
>JBARZW010000278.1:0-15505 GCA_049650305.1 Promineifilaceae bacterium (SeqCode) | reverse complement strand
GCTGGTGCCAGCTACTTTGGGGTTAGTGACATCGAGCTATTGGCCAAGGAAACCCACAAATTTGAGTCCAGATACATGGATAAGATTGTTGGCTCATATCCGGAGGAGATAGAACTCCTGCGCGAACGGTCGCCCATCAATCACGTAGACAAGCTATCCAGCCCAATGATCCTGTTTCAGGGCCTAGAGGATCGAATCGTTTTGCCTAACCAGTCAGAAATGATGGTTGAGGCCCTTCGGAACAAAGGCGTACCGGTTGCCTATCTTCCTTTTGAAGGAGAACAACACGGTTTCCGCCAGGCCAAGAACATCAAGCGGGCCCTGGAGGCCGAACTCTTCTTCTATGGGGTAATCTTCAATTTTGAGTTAGCCGACCAGGTAGAACCGATCGAGATCGAAAACTGCTGATAGATTCCGGACACTTGTTTCGGAATTGTGAAGCTAACCTTGCGAGACAGTTAGCGATCGAAGGCGCGGGATGTCATTGGTCGTATCGCCAATACTATTCCAGATCCCTGTCGAAATGGCTTCCTGGACCTTCCTGCGGAGAAAAAACTGGTGCTTTCCGGCCAATAGCCTTGAATAGATGGAGAGTAGACTCCTTCTGCCAAAGCGACCAAGCAGGGCAACGGTCCGTTGACCGTGATCCTCCATACTGGTAATTCGGAAGGAAAATCTGTTATACTTGGCTTGTACAGAACGCTGAAGAACGAGGAATATCCCCTAGAGTGTCCCTCTTCTCGGACAAGGAGATGCAGGTATGCGTGAGTGTATTGGTTTCTATATATGCCCGGTATGCTTCGCTGTAAGTGAAGAGCCTGGCGAGCATCATGACCGGCAAATGGTGCATTGCGTTGAACTCCCTGTGGGCGACGAACGGCTAAAACCCATTATCAACAAGCAGGGAGACTTGGAGAGCCATGCGCCGCGTTGGTTCCTCGAGGCAGTGTGGGAAGCCGCCGGTATGGAGTTCCCCAGTAAATAATAACCGACACCACAATCCGCAACGTCATGGCACGGATTTTCCCCAGGCGGAGCGCCTAAACCATCTTTCCCGATAATTTATCTTTAAAGACATTGATCTGGGCGCAGTGCTCGCGTTTATGTCCGTAAAAGGCGTAAACGATGAGGTCGTCGAGAGCATACTCAGGCCCATACCATGGAATTGTGCCAACCTGGCGCAATGTTTCTGGCGAAAATTGGGCGACCAGCTTCATGGTTTGGGCGTGAACACTCTCGTACTCATTCAACACCTCTGACCAGGACATATTCTCCCGCTTTGCCACTTGAACATCATTGAAGTTCTGTCCCGATTCACCCCAGCTTTTGAGATGTGGCCCCGGCTCTTTTCCATGGAAGATATTTAGCACTTCAACAAGTATTTGCTCAAAGGAAGTCAGGTGGGCAACGATTTCCTTCACGGACCAGACGCCGCAAACACCCTTCGTTTTCCATTCCACCTCTGGCACGTCTTCGATGGTCATCATGAGCGTTCGATTTCCGTACATCAGGATATCCTTGGCGTTCATATTCTTCTCCTTTTCTGAAGAACCCTGGAAATCCAGATACAGACGAGGGCTGATCCTCGAAAGTAAGGCGAATTGCCAGGCCTATTGATAGTTATGGATTTGTTTGTGTTTCTACCGTTGATAGCAAGGGATACGAAGATTGTACCATAACAATCACCTTTCTTGTCCCTTACAAATTAGACCATATCGACGGATTTGGGCGTTCCACGAGAACTCGCGTATTCAGGCTGGTGAGGTGATAATCAAATGATTGTTTATTGGGCGACGGCTGACAGCGGCGCTATTAGTCGATTGAGACTTCGATGAAGAAAAAGCTACTCTGGTTACTGGCAATTGTTATCCTCTTTTTGCTTGTCGGGCCGTATGTTATCCCGATGCCCGCCCAACCAGACTTATCGGCCGAGGCGGTCGCACCAGGCAGCGGGCGATTCTTGACCGTCGATGGGGTAAAGACGCACGTTCAGGATTTTGGTCCCAGGAATGGCCCGGCGGTGGTCTTTATTCACGGATTTGGCGGATCGACCTATTCCTGGCGAGAGACCCTTCCGGTTCTAGCTTCGGCTGGATACCGCGCCATCGCCCTAGATTTGAAAGGATTCGGTCTATCTGATAAGAGATTCGACGAGGATTACAGTCATGCGTCTCAGGCTGACTACGTTGCCGGCGTGATGGACGAACTAGGCGTGGCAAAGGCAACGATTGCCGGTCATAGCATGGGCGTCAGCGTTCTAGCCCATTTTGCCACTATATATCCGGAACGGGTCGAAAAACTAGTGCTTGTTGATGGAACAATGAACATTGACAGTGAGGATTCGAACTTTGATCCCCTTGGCTTACTTCTCCGATTTTCGCCAGTTCGCCAGTGGGCTCGTTTCATCATGCGCTGGCAGTTGAATGAAGAACAGGTCGCAGCCAGGCTTCTTACGGCTTACCATGATCCTGCATATGTTACTCCGGAAATCAAGGCAGGCTATCTAGCGCCGCAGAAGATCAAAGATTGGGAGTTGGCCTTGTTGGGCATCATGCGTGATTCGAGCAAGAACAGCCTAGCAATGCCTCTTGATGAAGTTGCAGACGGACCGATACTCATTGTATGGGGGGAGGATGATACATGGGTGCCGCTGACCAGAGGTAACTCTCTCGCAGAGTCGTTGCCAGGAGCGGAGTTCATTATCATCCCAGACAGCGGGCATCTGCCTATGGAGGAGCAGGCTGAGCTCTTTAACGAACGCTTACTCGATTTTCTAAATCAACAGAGCCCCTAGATTCTGAAAGCTAGCAAACGCACCCCCGATCTGCTGGTGACAACCGGCAGTTGGCCTCGTATAATTGGTCGCTTTCCGGAGAATTCATGCCTGTAACCCAAGCTAACAATCAAAGCGGGACAAGCGGCACGCTCGCCCCTCAAGAGATCGGCTGGCGCGATACTTGGGCAACCTTGTCTGTCCTGTTCAAGTCGCGCGTCGTATCGCTCCTCTTGATGGCGGCGGTGGGAGGGGCTTTCTTAGGAGCTAGCGGTTGGCCTGGACTAGGAACACTCATTGTCCTCCTGGTGACCGGAGGACTGGCGGCTTCTGGCTCGGCGGGTTTGAACGAGTACCTGGAGCGCGAGCCCGATGCCATAATGGGACGTACCAGGCGGCGGCCATTGGTGACCGGTAAAGCCCAACCTAAATGGGTGCTGTGGGTCAGCATTGGCATGGTGCTTGTACCGACGCTAGTCGTGTTGCCCTTCAATCCCGCGCTATCTTTCTTCCTATTCCTCGGCGCGTTCATTTATGTGGGCATATATACGATACTACTAAAGCCGCGCACGCTACTGAATATCGTAATCGGCGGCGCGGCTGGAAGCGCGGCCGTGATGAGTGGCGGTGCAGCGACCGGGAATTGGCAAGAACCATCGGTAATTATGCTGGCCTTGCTCGTTTTCCTCTGGACGCCATCGCACTTTTGGAGTCTGGCAATACTCTACCGAAAGGATTACGCAAAGGCAGGCATCCCGATGCTGCCTGTTCATACTTCGATGAAAGGATCGGCGTATTGGGTGATGCTACACACCGGCACGGCAGGATTCGTCGCCCTCCTCTTAGCTCTGACACCCGAGCTCGGATTGGTCTATCTCATCCCGGTGGTCATTGTCACTATCGACATGCTGCTACGCAATATCCGCCTGATCAGAGACCCTTCCTCGCAGAATGCCCGATCCCTCTTCATTTCATCCAATATCTACCTCATGGTGGTATTGCTATCTGTTTGCGCCGGTACAGTCCTCCACAATATTTGGTCCTCCCTCTAGGCAAAGCAAATGCCTCGCAGCTGTTTTGCATCCGTGTGGGAGTCTCTCCTATAGTTATTACGGCGTCCCAGCCGGGCTTTATCGCCACCATAATTGCGTCACGCAGAATCCCGATCGTCTTCGCCCATTTTACTGGCACGGACTCGATCTGTGAAAATGGCGTGAGAACGCTCCGTCGAGCATTAGATTGTGCCTGGAGTAATCTTGCGCCCCCTTTTTTATTGTGCTAGTATCGCCATAGACCCTGCTGTGTGCGTGATGGGCTTCTATCGTTGAGCCAACGCGCTTTAAGAGGGAATTGTATACGGCGAGGGGATGTAGTAGCAGCTGCGAGGCCGAACCTCCCGAAGAGATTCCCACCTGCCATTGCAGGTCCCAACAAAAGTCGCCCACACGGCATGGCGGGGCCGTGTTTTTATGATATTAGATATTTCTGACTGCCGGTGACCTGGCTGTAAAGTAATAATTGGTCACGAGCCTCTGATTGGGAATCAGGGGCTTTTGCGTGTAAGTCGGTTTAAGGGACGAGCAAAGATGGTTCGAGAGCGGATTGCCGACAACATATATGTGTTTTCAAGCCGACGATACGCACAGGTTACGGCGGGAGCCGTCTTGACCAGAGAGGGCGTTGTTTTAATCGATACCCTGTTCTATCCGGACGAGACGCGAGCTGTCAAAGAGTTTATCGAAAAACGGCTCGGTCTCATCGTTCGCTATGTCATTAATACCCATTATCATGCGGATCATACCCTAGGCACTTACCTCTTTCCCGAGGCTCAGGTGATCAGTCACACTCGTTGTAGAGAGCTACTTGATGAGGTCGGTCGCAATGGCCTTGAGGACATGAAATCCCAGTCGCCCGAATTTGAAGAGGTTGAAGTCATTCTACCGGACGTGATCTTCGATGCAGGATGGCTAAATATCTATCTTGGCGGTAAGACCATACGGTTGTTACATTGCCCAGGACATAGTCCAGACCTGGTGTGTGTCATGGTTGTTGATGACCGTATCCTGTTTGCCTCAGATGCCGTCATGCCTGTTCCGACAATTTTTGACGGCAGTTACACCGACCTTACGAATTCGTTAAACGGGATGCTTGAGATGAAGCTTGACAGCGTCGTCCGAGGTCACGGAGAGGTGATCCTGCGAGGAGAGGTGAAGGATCTTATTAATAGCGACCTGAGCTACCTCTGCAATATCCGCCAAGCGGTCATAGAGGTCGTCGAGCGGGGTGATCCAGAGGCGACTTTGGAGAGGATTTCTATTGAGAGCTGCGGTAAGTCTCGGTTGCCACTAAATGGGTTTGTGACTGATTTGCACCAAGCAAACCTTCGAAAGTTGTTTCACGAAATCAGCGACAACGCATAGCCTTAGGGGCTTGGGGTTAGGAGCGTGATTTTTTTTGGAACTATCTCGTATTCAATGTGCCGTGCACTCTCACCCAAGATCTCGCCATCTGCGTGA
Source organism: Promineifilaceae bacterium (SeqCode) (assembly GCA_049650305.1). GTDB lineage: Bacteria > Chloroflexota > Anaerolineae > Promineifilales > Promineifilaceae > UBA11865. The sequence goes on along the minus strand of JBARZW010000278.1, from coordinate 10,216 downwards.
ACAGGCGTCGGCGGGTCGCAGATGACCTCGATGTGCGATGTGCGAGCATAGGTCACTTGGGGATCATGGATATGAGTACCACGAAACAATCGGGCTAACAGATAGGGAATTTTGGCTTTGCCGATATCTGGCGCCAGAACGAAGTCAAAGAGACCATCGTCCATTAAGGCGTCAGGGGCCATGGGAAATAGACCACCTGTCCGTGGACTATTACATACTGATAGCAGGTAAGCTGGTCCCAGATAATCGCCCTGATCCCAATGCAAATCCAAATGCCAGGCTTTTAGCTTCGCCAGGGCTTTGATAAGGGCCAGCACATATCGAATGTTTCCGGATGTCTTAGTCATTCGAATATGTTCCAAGGTCACCATTGGCTCCATGGCAATGGCGCAGTTGTTATCGAAGTAATGGCTCTCCCCATCCAAAGACACACGACCAGCGTCGATGGGGATCGTATGACCTGCGGCTATTGTCGTAATCGCCTCTGAAATATCGCGGGGCAAGGCAGTCATATCGCTGAAATCATTACCGGTACCAAGGGGGATAACTCCAAGAGGGGCCGTCTGAGAGTCACCCGAGGCGGCTATGAGGCCATTGACAACCTCACTGACCGTGCCGTCCCCGCCTGCGGCTACGACCACGTCATAACCTTGCTCCAGTGCGACGATCGCAGCTTCCTTTCCCCCACCGGGAACCGGGATGAACGCCAGGTCATAATCCAGATCTGCTGCCTGACACGCCTCCTCGACAGCCGGCGCCTTTGATTTTGCCGTCCAGCGATTGGCGTACGGATTTAGCAGTATTTTGACTTTCACAAAGGCGTGTTAGGAGAGACTATTGCGATTATCGATTATACGTCGACGAAGTAAGATTCGGCTGCCTGGTCAAGAATATCCTTAGAAAGCCTTGGCTGAACGCCCTGGTAGCTACTGATGTCAACCACCTGGTCGATCAAGTCGCGAGGATGGTTGGCGCGTAACTTGCGTTTGGGCTTGACGTAGTACTCTTCCATGAGGTAGCGCAGCGCCTGGTCATCTTGAGGGATCATCTTGTTCTGGCAAACTCTGCGGAAAATCGTGCGATAGCTATCGAACGACGGTGACGTAATATGTATCTTGTGCCTGATTCGACGGAGGAATGCCTCGTCAACAAGGTCAGCCGGTGGAAGATTGGTACAAAATACGAGTAGCACGTTGAATGGAATCTCAATTTTGCGACCGGTTTGCAAGGCGAGATAGTCAACCTCCTTCTCCATGGGGACAATCCAGCGGTTGAGTAGGTCTCGAGGACGGATCTGCTGGCGGCCGAAGTCATCGACAAGGAACATGCCGCCATTGGCCTTCATCTGGTACGGTGCCTCGTAATACTTGTTGTTGGAATCATAAACCAAATCCAAGCCGTCCATCGTCAACTCACCGCCGACGATAATGACCGGCCTCTGAATCCGGATCCAGCGCCCATCTCGCAATGTACCTCTTCCGGAGCCGTTATCAGCCGGTTCCGAAGAGTCTGGAACACTGACATGGTTGATCTCGTCATAGACTTTGATTATTTGCCCATCAACCTCGACGCAGTAGGGCACATACATCTCATTGCCCAGGACCATCCTGCCGATACTCTCGGCTATTGTTGTCTTTCCATTTCCAGGGGGACCGTACATGAAGATTGAGCGTCCTGAATTGACGGCTGGACCGATACGTTTAAAGACATCTTTTTCCAACACTAGGTGAGAAAGAGCTTGCTTCATCATAGAAGGATCGACGCGCAATGTTCTGGCCCCCTGAGAGCGAATCGCTCTGGTGTAATCGTCCCATGTAACGGGTGCCGGCCCAATATAACCGACTCTGTCTAGCTGTTCTCGTGCTCGATTACTCCCTTTATCAGAGATGACATATAAGAAGGTACCCGCGCGAAGCCCCGACGCACCTTTGACCTCAACCATCTGCTCTCTTTTCAGGAAATCCATTACCGAATGAATCACGGATGTGAAAGGCAATTTCAGTTCATCGGCTAGCTCGAATCCGGTGATTTGTCCTCGAAAATACATCGTCTTCAGCACCATATCGGAGAGAAGGCCGATATTCAACCCCGTATCCGAGAGACTCTCTAAAGTCGTGGGCTGCCATTCATCTACCGATTCTACTACCGAGGGTGCGAACGCTGTCATTGTTAACTCTCCAATCTTCTTATGCTCTTACTGTTTGCCAGGCATTCCCCAGCGAACAACGCTAGGTACCTGAAAACAGTTTTTCGTCAGATCTCAAATACGTGAAGGTTGCAGACAGTTCCAGATATATCTTTGACCAAAGGTCCTGTCTATCGTATCGAGATCACAACTTCTAATAACGCTAAGCATATATTGCCGCCGCATCCTACCTTTGGTAAATAGGAACAATGCCCTATTAAGCTGCTGCCAGAGAGATGCGGATCTGCTTCTGGTCTTGCTTGGTGGCGGCGACCTGAACGCGATCGTCAGCATCAAAATTCTCTTCCAACCACATGTGAACCGGTGTTGATAGGACTAAGCGAGCCTGGTCATTGGGCACTAATCTCCATACTGCGCAACCCTCATCAGTCTGGTCCCCATAGGTAACGATAACGGGTCGCGTCTCTGTTCTGGCTGTAAGGGCAAAAAAGGGCCAGTGATTTGGGGTGAGATTGATAAATCCACGACGAATATGTAGCGGCTTTAGTTCACTTACATAGGTAAATTTACCTAATTGGGCAGAGTCTAGAGGTTGTCTGATGGTTGTATCTTCGACTTGCACTACAGGCTGAGCATTTGCCTTAACGGGTTGTCTCTTTTTTGACTTTTTCTTGCGAACCTGGCCAGTTAGGAAGCTTGCAATCGGCATCAAAGCGGCAATGTACTGGGACACACTATCAGTAACCGCTCGCCCCATTGCTGCCACCTTCTCCGACGCTATGCGCTGGCTAATGTAGATCGGTACAACCCATTGGTCTTCGCTATTAAGATAATCAGCTCTTTCGGTGATTTCCGTCGCAATCTCGCCCTCGAGCAACTTGGCTGGGTTTTTATACAGGTCCTTGTAGTGAGTCGTTTCACCCGTTTCTTCATCAAATTGCATCTGTTGAATGCGAAGGTTCCATTCAGGGCCTAACTCTTCAAGCAGCCGGAAAAAATCGGCGGACTGCAACTTGGCCTTCCTGTAAGCCTTCGATAAAGCAGATTTGTCCGTAAATATTAGGCTTGTCTCAAAGTTCATCGGCCTGACGAAAAAGGCGATGTAAAGATCCTTCTCTGGCTCCTCATTGATCGCCAGATAGGCGATCTGAGAGCCTTTATCTATCCCATGAACTGGGAATAGCGCCTGCATCTCCCTTGGAAGGCTGTAATACAAAGCGTCGATGAACAACTGTAGTTGGTCAAGCGCGAAATTCATGGCTGTCTCTTCGCCTGCCCACCCAAATGCAGAAAAAACTGACATCGTTAGACCGGAAAAATGATTAGCTTGTACCATAATTATGAATCCTCACGTGGAACTCTCTGCCAGCGAATCACGGGCTTTAGCAGAGAATCGTGCGGTTAATATTGGGGATTACTATATTCTATGTGGATCGACTCGCTGAGATTTAGCCTATTAATAGCAACCAACTGCAAGTTGTCAAGTGAAGGGTCTCCCAGTTCCCTACTTTCTTCGGAATGTCATCTTACGGATCTGAAAAGGCACGGGTGGCGCTGGCAGTCGCAATCTTATTGTCGTTTTCGCATCGGATGTGTGGGACACGTCTATTTGATGCGATATCCCAAGTAATCGTTGGTGAATATCCAGGCAACGACGGCACCTATCTCAATGGTTTCGGGTAAGTAAGTTTTCATAGTGATCGACGACGTTCCACGGGTGTGGAGCAGGTGCTTGGTTCGTCTCATCCGGCGGAACCTATCCTGCCAGACGCCGAAATTGACCGGACGCAAATCAACCCAACCTTCACGTGCCCAGGTATCCACATCTGATCCTACTAACCTGATCTCGTGATGCAGGCTTTCCGGTATGTTTATTCTAGGACCGCGAAGTAAGGTCCTTCCATCTGGAGCTAGAATCGGGACTCCTATCGAAGTAATGGTCGTCCGCAGCCGCTCCTGCTCAAGGATATAACTGAAGATGGTCTCTGATATCTCGGATGCAGGAGCATCGATGACCGCGACGAGGGTACCGTAGTTGAGCTTCATCAGGTGAGCTTCGTACAACAGCTTTGAGAGTCCAGGCGGTCCGAGTTGTCCCAGGGCCACACTATGGGAATTGGTCTCCTCTTCAATGCGCGCTAATTTCTCCAGTGCTGCTTGTCTCAAGACACCGGCCCTATAACTTGATGTCATTACCGTGCTGTCAATGGCGCCAATAACATCATACCCTGTATTGCTTCCCTTTATTTCCAGAATCGCCTGGTAGGCAATTTCCTCAGGTGTAACAAACTCCATCTGGTTGATGTGGGTGATGGTCTCAAATTCACCGCGGGCAAAGAAGCCATTCTCACCAGTATCGACGCCGGCCATTTGCAGTTTATCCAACCGCTTGTATTGGTTTTCATCGCCTCGGAGCACGAGGCGACCATCCAGCTCTTGTCTTTGACTTTCGTATCGAATCTGAGGACGCCCCCTACGCTTAATGGTCTGGTAGCTTACCTTCCGGTAACCGATCATGGCCGCTGGTTTGATCTCCTTGACAAGCGGTCCACCGGGAGTGCGGGCCATGAGAAACATAAGGCCTGTATGAGCGAAGGCCATGGCGTTCTTTCGCATGAGTTGGGCGCTCGGTTTGTGCTCGCTATGAGTATAAGGAATGTTAAGCCCCATTCCACCGGTGCCTGTCGTTCCTATCTTCAGATACAAACGGGTCTCCGCTTCACACATCGCCTGGTGCAAGATCTGTACGTGTCGAATCAATTGAGTCAATGATCCCGAGATGAGTAAGGTGCTGATCGTTCTTTCGATTTCCGTGCTTACTTCGTCAACGGCCGCCAGGTCCTGGTGATCGGCCATGTGAATAAGCTCCTGGACGACATCGTGGGCCTGCCGGCTGATAGAATTCACATCTTGGTAGCTAATGGCCGTAGCTGTGTTGATTGCGTCCACGATTACATCGGGCCGATGCTGCAGAATTAATTGGACCAGAGTTGAATGCTCGTAGGCATCGTCAATATTGCCAAACAGATCGTTATACAAAGTGGCCCGACGCGATCGACTCTGCAACAAACGTCCGCGCCGCTCCATGGTAAATTCGTCGCGGACAAAGATGTCACCCCACACGCCGACGAAGTCCACCTGAGGAAATTCACGACGAAGATCGTGGACGAATTCGCGAACCTCGCCGCGATAGAGGCTGGCTATCACGATTCGTTCGGGTTCGAGCTCTCTGGCAATTTCACGAACAACTTGTGATCCAACCAGACCTGCTCCCCCTAAAACTAGCATGCATTGATCACGTTTCATTGGCTGCTCCGAGGTTAATTCTCGGGTGGTCGGAGAGACATTTTCCCATCCCACCGCCAGCGGACCACTTTCTATAGTTTCGCAATTGTCTATAAATAGCTTGTTGTTACTCCAATTCGATGGCCATTGCCACGGCCTCTCCGCCTCCAAGGCAGAGAGCGGCGATGCCCCTTTGCATACCCCTATCGCGCAGGGCATGGATCAGCGTGACCAGGATCCGTGCTCCACTTGCGCCTAGTGGATGTCCAAGAGCGATTGCACCGCCGTTTACGTTGACCTTGTCCCAGTTCCAATCATAGCCTTGCCTGGCGATATCGATACCATCGGCCAGAACCTGGGCAGCAAAGGCCTCGTTTAATTCGATCAGATCGACGTCAGCCATCGACCAGCCGACTCGTTCCAGAAGACGTGGAATGGCCCTGGCGGGGCTAATAAATATCCACTGAGGATCAACGGCCGCTAAGGTATAGTCAACGATGCGGGCAATTGGCTTCGCTCCTTGTCGTTCTGCTTCACTCCGGCTGGTTACAACCAAAGCGGCGCCACCGTCATTAAGTCCCGGGGCGTTGCCGGCCGTCACAATGCCATCTGCCTCAAACGCTGGTGGCAATTTGCTCAGTTGCTCGACGCTCGTGGCCAGCGTGTACCCTCCATTATCGTAGGTGGCCCGAATCGGTTCATCCCTGTCGAATATCGTCACCTTCCCCTTTCTTCCTGGAACCTCGATCGGGGCGATTTCCTTTTCAAAAAGACCCTTTGCCGTGGCTGCGGCCGCCTTTTCATGACTGTGTACCGCATATTCGTCCAACTCTTGGCGGGTAAGCTCGTATTGCTTGGCGATGAATTCAGCCGCGTCTCCCATAACCCAGTTCTGGAATGAGCACCAGAGTCCATCTGTAAGTAGCGAATCGGACACCTGAGCATTCCCAAACTTCAATCCTTGACGAGCCTTGGGAAGAAGGTAAGGTGCCAGACTCATATTCTCCATACCACCGGCAACGTAAACATTGGCTTCTCCAGCTCCAATAGCGTTGGCGGCAAGCATCACAGTTTTCAAGCCGGAACCACATACCTTGTTAACGGTCGTTGCGCCAACACTAACGGGCAAACCACCATTCAGCGCTGCCTGGCGAGCTGGCGCTTGACCGACGCCGGCTGAGATAACATTACCCATGAATACTTCGTATACAGTCGACGGATCTATTCCGGCCCTTTCGACAGCCGCGCGAACGGCGACACCACCAAGTTCTGCGGCGTCTATGTTTCCAAGTGTGCCCATAAAACGACCCGTTGGTGTCCGAACGGCCGATAAAACGACGGCTTCCCGATCCTTACTCAATTTGTTCATTGTGAGCTCCTTTGATGAGTGGAACAGAATGCGATTATCGCACTAGAGTTGGTTAAGTCGATCATGAAGATTCTGCCTTAAATGTTCGCTGTTCACAAGTCTCTTGTGAACCCGAGATGAGCCCGTGTCGAGCACACTCATCTAATCAAGCCCGTGCGCGTCCTTTACCTGTCGCACAATAGCGCTGACCTGCACTTGTATCGCTGATCGTGCCTCATTATCCAGGTAAAAATTCTGCTGGTCACGAAGCCATCGCCCGCCGTAATTCCTTCGATAATTCGCCGGCAATCGTTCAGGGAAATCGAGACCGGCCATCACCCCGAGAGCTAATGCCCAGGCTCGCGGGACAACATCCAGATTGTAACCTCCACCGCCTAATGCCAGCCAGAGAGGGGCATTGTCCCCTAGCGATCTGACTAATTCTTCCTGACCCCTTGTAGTGAGTCTTAGATGAGCCAGTGGATCCAGGGCGTGGGTGTCCAGGCCCAGTTGCGTCACCATCACGTCCGCCTCAAATCGCCCAATAACCTGGGGCACGATTGCTCTGAATGCCGCCAGGTACATTTCGTCATCAACATACGGGGGGAGAGGCACATTGACACTAGTTCCTTCACCGGTACCAATCCCAATTTCCTCCACGGCTCCAGTTCCTGGAAACAACGTACGGCCGTCCTGATGAATTGAGAGGGTTAGGACGCGATCGTCGTGATAGAAAGCGTTCTGCACGCCATCGCCGTGGTGTACGTCGATGTCCACGTAGGCAACACGATAGCCTTGTTCGACCAGCCATTTGATAGCCACAGCCGCGTCATTAAAGACACAGAATCCGGACGCGTAATCAGGTCCGCCATGATGAAGGCCACCCGAATAGCTAAAGGCTACGTCACACTGTCCACCAACCAGCATTTCTGCTGCCTGCAAGGCGCTCCCTACTTTGCGTGACTCAGACTCAAACATGCCCTCGAATACAGGATTATCACCCGGACCGAATCCGAAGCGGCTGAGATCCGTCGAACCGCTACTGTCTTTTGTTGTTCTCACGATTTCTATGTATTCACGGGAATGAAACAAGGCTAGTTCGCTCAACGTTGCCTGGCGTGGAGCAATTAGCTGAACATTGGCCGCGTCGAAGGCGCCAAGCTCCTCCAGAAGCTCATGGGTTCGTTTCAGACGTGTTGGCTTCAGCGGGTGATCAGGTCCGTGGCCAAATCGCCATACATCCGATGAAGAGAGAAAAGCAACTTCTCGCATACACTCATTCTACCAGGGATAGGTCACGAGATTGTTCTTACCTATATAGGAAGATAATAGAGCGAATGATGTTTGGTGCCAACGACCGCAGATGTTCTGACCCCGATTTCCTGGACACACTTATGAGGAGCTGAGCAGCTAGACCGCCAACCAGTGCGTCGCATTATCAAGTCTGTCTAGCCAATTTGGCTTCCCAGCTTCTTAACTCATCGGCCAAAGACAGCGCTCCATCGAGGTACATCACACTGTCAAATCCACCTTTACCATGTGCCTATGGTTTCCGGGTGATACCACAGGCGCCAGTCACATCGCATTGCCCCACTGGTGAGGTGAGATTATGGATGGGAGCAGCGAGATCGATGCCTGGCGAATTACCTGGTGCTGAAAATACAGTTTGTCAAATTCAACAGGGCAATTCAGTTGATGGGCTTGAGAATGCTTGCCGGTTTGATTGTAGCCATCGATCTCTATAGGGGAGCCAGTCAGCCTGCGACGACTGCTCATCATCGCCTCGCGCTAGCCAGGGACATCTCTGGCAAAATGCCGGCAAGATTTACCAGGCTACGACCCGGGAATGAAAACGAAGAGCGAGTTGACTGCAGGAACGGGTAGCACCTCCGGAAAGACCAATCCTAACTCTATTCCGGGGGACTAGGCCTTTTCCGAGCCCATGAATGCCAACTGTTCAGCGGCGATCATAGCGGCCAGTTCCAGATTAGGCGCCCTGCTGATTATCGTATCGCCGTCGAACATGTAGAGGCAGATGACGTCATCACTTTCCCAGCACAAACCGCCGTCAGACTGTTTACGAGATTTCGAGCCGTACAATCCGCCGGGATACTCCTGATATGCGTTGAAAAACTCATCGCCGTCAGCAGGCGTGTCCCAGGCCAAGCGCAATAACATGACGATAGATTCCATATCATCGTTCCAGTAAATAGCATATTTATCGCCACCCCAGCCAGTAGTAGCAATTTCCACGGTCCGACTTTCCAGTTGCTGGTCTAGATACTCCCCCAGATACAATTCACCAACTATATCTTCGCAGATCAATTGCCATCCTGTGCCCAAGGTGTCGGTCAGAGGTGCGAGAGCGACGATTTGGGGCGCATCGCCATCCAAATACCGCTGTGGGTGGAGGATATGTTCGGTAGATTGAGGCGGGTCTTCCCAAGCCTGGTCGACGGCGTCGAAACCATCAAGCATGTAAAGGGCTTCCACAAAGGCGACGCCTTCGAGATATGGAAACATGAGTTCACGGGCCAAGACCGGTGGCGCGTTATCGAGAATAGGCGTTTCAATCTCCATCGCCTCAGTTAAGGCGGCGAGCAGCTCCTCCATGCTCAGATAACCCTCAATAAGGTATATAGTCTGAACCATCGTCGCATCCCCTTCAGCCAGGGCTGACAGCGCCATGCTGGCCTCCGAATCAAGGGTATCATCATCAAATTGTTCCAAATCGTAATGCTGATCCTGTAACGCATGGACATACTCGTGGGCATGGGTCAACATCTCAAGGACGTCGAACTCGTCATCCTCACTTATCAGTACAAATTCATCGGTCTCTGGATCGTAATAGCCCGCGATCTCTTCCGAAAGCAGATCCAGTGTGAATCCATACAGATCGAAATCGGCGGAGAAGAAGTCAAAGGCGCTCATCACGATTGCGTCGTTCCGAGCATCCTCTGCCGTATAATCAGCCAGCAATTCTTCATCAATCCGCTGGCGAAGTTCTTCTCTGGAAAGTAAGGTTACTACAAACGGGTCCTTTGGTTCCAGACCGCGAACTTCCACCACATTGGCTTCAATCTCAGCCCGAATCGCTTCGATCTCCTCCAAGATTCCACCTGATTGGAGTTCTGCCGTTGGTTCGGCCGTTTCGACCTGCGACGGTTCGGGCGTATCCGTCGAAACCGGAGTCGCCGTTTCCTCGCTGTCCTCTGGAGTTGTTTCGGGAGCAGCATCCTCAGTCGCCACAATGGTAGCCTCAGGGACGATGTCCGGCTCCTTGGTAGGATGAATTGTTGGGGGAGACTCTTCGGTCGCCTTATCCGGCTCGATGACAGTCGCCTCCGATGCTGTTGACGCATCTGACGCCTGATCACTGCAACTCGCGAGCATCAGCAGAGCCAAAATTAAGACCAGGGCGCCAGACGATGTTAGCT
>JBARZW010000277.1:0-3483 GCA_049650305.1 Promineifilaceae bacterium (SeqCode) | reverse complement strand
TCCCCCTCAGACAACCCGGCAATCGCAGTCTCCAACTGATTTGGCCCATCGGCATATCTCGCGATAATAGCTTCCCGATCGCTCAGTTGTTCATCCATAACTCACTCCCTCTTTGCACTGTGGCTGGAGGGCTAACTATGATTATCATGAACGAATATCGTCATATTAACAATATCCTCGGCACATGTCTAATACTATTCGTCATATTGGTAGAGTCTCAGAGTATGGTGAAATTGAGGTTGGCGAAAAATGTCATCTGTGTTTCTCCGATTGTTCTATCGAAACAACGGAAAAGGAGCATAAGACGACCTTTATGATTTCTGTCTCGATTGAGGAGTAGGTGAGGTATCCCTGCAACCACGATGATTAAGGGGTGGGAGGATCTTCCCCGGCTTGATGAACCCGCATACACGCTGCGAATATGCCCTGGCGGTGAGGATTTAGGTGGTCCACGTCGGTGGCGTCCATGCCTGCGTGGTCGATGTTACTGTGCAAGCAATGGACCAGAGCAGCGACTTGACCCCGAGCTTACCCACCTCCCCACTCAGATGTTCAAAGCTCTGAAGGCCTGACTGCCAATTGGCCAAATTATCCGGGTCATCGAAAAGCTCTATCACCCTTTGACGGGGCAAGTTGATATTTTATTCGCACTCGAGTTTCATGAACTTTCCCTTGTACCCGGGTAATGGAAGGTCAGATGGACATTGACTGGCCACGACAGGCGCCGCAGACCGCTTTGTAAGAATTCAATTTGCAATCAAACGTGCTGATCAACCAAAATCGGATTTCCGTCAGGATCAATGACGATAAAGCTCGCAGGACCAGCCGTACTTTCATCGGCTTCATTCTCGACTTCTATACCACGCGCTTTAAGCTCTCGTTGAAGCTCGCGCACGTCTGTGAAAGAATCAAGCGTATTGCCGTTTTCGTCCCAACCAGGATTGAAGGTCAAAATATTTTTCTCGAACATTCCCTGAAATAGCCCAACTGTGTGATCCCCGTTCTTCATTATCAACCAATTCTGTGCCGCCACTCCACCGACAACCTGGAAGCCCAATTTTCCGTAAAAAGACTTTGAAGTTTCAAGATCTTTGACACTCAAACTTATTGAAAATGCACCTAATTCCATATTCGTCTCCTGATGTTTTTGTTATGCGCCTCTGGTTAAACGAACTTTTTTCATCGGATAATATCTCAGTGATCTTCTCTACCGCATTTTGATTGGCCTGGCAAAAAAAACGACTCTCTCTTGCCTTAATGACTGTCGCTTGTTGCGCCGCGCTCTCACGAATTTTGTCATCGCTTTAGAGTAGTTCACAGCTCGTTTTTGTTTTCTCTCCTGTTTATATGATAGACCTTATTGCGTGCCCGGAGCATAGCCATACGTTCGCCGCTTCAAGGGTGTCAGAGAAAGTGAGCCTCAATAAGAAACGCATGACTCTAAAGTGCCGGTACATTTTAGCTCATTAGGCTATCATTCCCCTTCATAATTTCTCTTTGTTGCAACTCTCAATCCTCGCGACCTATAATCTCCTAAACCCGAACACCAAGCGCTAGACTACATATCAATATAAACAGGAGTAAGAATCATGAATGGTGTCAAAGTTCAATACACGGTTAAAGAAGAGTACGTCGAAACTAACAAAGCCAATATCCAGCGGGTCATGGCCGATCTCAGAGAAATCAACAACCCGGATATCACATACAGTGCTTTTCTGCTCGATGATGGCAAATCATTTGTGCACCTCGTAATGCGTGTTGATGACGAAGCGCAAAAGACCGTAAGCGAATTGCCTTCATTCCAGGAGTTTCAACGTCAATTGAGAGAAAGCGGTCCAGAAGTAGCACCGAAAGCCGAAAACCTCACTTTGGTGGGATCTTCCAGGGATATCCTCTAAACGCGTTGTTGCATCGCCGCAGCCCCCAGACGGATTCTCCGAGCACAATTTATCACCACAACCAGATTTCCACTTGCTGTATCGATGAACGAGATGACCGCTATCTTGTGAGGTGACGGTCATTTTTCCATATTTTCTAAGCGCTCCAACTGGCCCAGCAGCGCCTCCCTACAGTCAGAGCATTGGGATAGGTGTTCGCGGGCCAACGATGCTAATTGCTCGTACTCAACGCCCAAGCTGGCCCCTTCAGCCAATAACTCAATGACGGCAAAGCACTCCAGACAGGTTAGGCTATCCCTGGTCCGGGTTGCTTCAAGCTTGACCATCACTTCCCAAAGTTGAGAGGACATAGATAACTCCGTGGATCCCATCATATCACCCTGGAATGGCAGGTTCCGTAAGGCAGCTTATCAATTTGGATGACGCCGGTACCGGTGGCCTTGTCTCGCGAGCTCCATTGCGGATCTCTCGCTACAATTCGGGCTGCATACACGTATAGTTACCAGTATCCGATACACCAGCATAACCGCCGGCGATAAACATGGTCCAGATCAATCCAAATAATAGCCCTTCGCCTACCATTCAGTTTGGCTTCAAGATCTTTCGCTTACCTCGAGCTGTACTGCTTCTTCCACTCATGGTCGCAATGTTATTCAGTACGAGCTGCGACCTGGCGACGTTGAAAATAGGTCCCTTGAAAACCGAAGCAGCCACCGTGGAGTTGGGTGGAGCTCGTTCTGTTCAAGCCGAACTGTCTATGGGAACGGGCCGCATAAAATTGGCCGGTGGAGCCCCTAACCTCATGGATGGTACTTTCATCTATAATGTAGACGATTGGCAACCTGAGGTTCAGTACACGGCCGGTGACGATCTTGGGCACCTTAGCGTCAGCCAACCGGCCTACAAAGACTCTCTGCCGGTCAATCTTGGCGACATCCGTTACGAGTGGGATCTGCGCCTCAATAGCGACGTGCCCATGGTCCTCTCGGTCACGATGGGCGCCGGCGAAGGCGACCTGGTCATAGCCGATCTGTTACTTGACAGTTTTAAGTTCAAGGGAGGGGCCGGTGGAGTACGTATAGATCTCCGGGGCTCATCCGTGAGCGACTTGGATGTCGCGCTAGGAGCCGGAGATGTAATCTTGGATCTTAGCGGGGTGTGGCAGCAGGACCTTAATGCAACGATCAAGGGTGGACTCGGACGGGTGACCCTCATCTTGCCAAGCTCCAGCGGCGCGCGCGTAACGACTCGAGGCATGCTCAGCAAGATCAACGCCCTAGAGCTCACGAACGACGGGGGTGTCTATACCAACGACGCCTACGGTCTAACGGGCGCGTCAATGCGTATCGACATCGAATCTGGAATTGGTGAGATCGTGATGAAACTGGGGGTCTAGATCAGATAAAACCTTGCTTGTGGCTAAGATAAACTCATCTCCAAAACATGCAATGGCGCCTACGACGGGTACGCCGATCAGTCAAGCTCCCTCTTCGCTCCGGCTATCCTAAACTCATCGCCCAAGGTAAGTTTCAGGATCTCTAACTTTTCACCAGGCAGCTTTAGATTTGATTCGGCGATCAGCTTG
>JBARZW010000276.1:0-3543 GCA_049650305.1 Promineifilaceae bacterium (SeqCode) | reverse complement strand
TGAAGAAGAGTGTGTAATTCTCAGGGTTCGGCACCTCGAAAAGCACGTCGGTAGCTTCGGAGGTCGTCCGCTGGAACCACTCCCAGGTGACGTCGATCAGATTAGGATCGACTGCAAAGTCAATAGTGGACAGCGGTGATAGAGGGTCCCCTACTGCAGGCGGTTCCGTCGGAGACGCGGGAGGTGCTTCTTCCGTTGGTGCCTCTTTAGTTGGTGCCACTGTAGGTGTCGGATCCTCTCCACAGGCAACCATAACAAGAGCCAAGGCCACGATGAGAATCAAAAACTTTGTTTGCTTCATATCGATCATTTCCTATATGTGATACATGCTAGCGCCGCAGAGAGACGGACCGCGCTTGACCGTGGCCCGGTTATACGGTTTGGCTTTATCTGTTACTGGCGACCTTCCAGGCCAGACCACTGACCGGCGTCTGCTAAGGTCGATTAGCTAAACTCGATTAGCTAAGCTCGATTAGCCTACCACCTTGGCCCAGGCCACCTGTCTGTTTACAAAGGGCAAATAAGTAATTTGGTTCCGTTCGACAATTCTACCACCACCGCTTCTACCGTTTGAGTGGTCACCGAGGCCACGGTAGTCGAACCATTCGCTTGCGATTGGGCAACCTGAATGGCCGCGACCGGCGCCGCGACTGGCGCAGCCACCGTGCCGTTTCCGTTCTGGTGTTGGACATCATGAATGTGCCCATGGTCGTGCACGACGGGTTGCTGCCATTGGGGCGGCAACGGTTTTGGCCCGAAGAGGTTCTCATCCAGATCGGCCATCGTCGGTTGCGCGTCTTCCGGTCGTTCCGGCGCCTCGTATTGGTAAACGGGCCGGGGTGCATATTGAGCGAATTGTGAAAAACACATGGTCTTTACTCCTTATTCAATTCTCTGATTGCTGGTCGTTGGTGACTGGTTGCTGGTCGCTCGCCCTACGCAACTCCAGTTGCGAGGACCGGGCTTGGCCGAAGGCGACTACTGTCGCCAGGAATCGTCTGTTTGGTCATTAGCCATCATCCACTTTAGTCCAGTCCACGGCGTTTCTTAAAATCGGCCAACTCTGGACCAACGGCCTTATTTACCAGATCGGTCAGCATACCCGAATCGATATACTCGGAACGCGGTGTTAGCTGCGTGTGATCCGGGGGTTTAGCCGGTGAAGCTGGTGGCGCAGGCCAGGTATTCGGATTGACGATGGCTTCCCGGACCCGGATCTTATCCTTAGTGACATTGAAAACGATGAGGTCCGTCGCCAGGGTCAAAGGACCGTCGTACGTCGTCCGGATCTGTTCGTAGACGTCATAGCGGGTGTCAAAGTCGTTGTAGAAGTGCCAGGCCACGGCCATGCGGGGTTTGACTTCAGCCATGACCGCGCCAAAGGCGGAGGGCGCGGTATGAACGTGAATGGCCACGTTGATGGCTGTGGGTGGGGCGAATTTGTATTGGTCGACCAGCTGATCCATGGTGGGGAAACACTCGTGAATGGCCAGATCAGCCCCTTTTGCGTATTCCACAAACCATTTATTAGGGAACGTATCGCCGCCAAAGACGAACTTCAACCCGTTCCACTCCAGGCTGTAGCTAACGGCGCCGTCGATAGCATGCACAGCCGGAAATGACCGGACGGTGACATCATTTTCCTGGAATACGACCTGATTCTCGCCGGTGTAGTCGAATTCATGCACCTGTAGCTCACCACCGCCGTCGGGAATCTCGCCCAGCCGGCTGGTGACGTCCCACATCATGGAGGCCTTGAAGCCTTCGACGGCCATCTTGGTTCCCAGTTCTGGTTTGTCGCCATTGGGTCCCCAGATTCGCAAGGGGCCGTGGCGGCCGCCGGTCCAGCCGCCTATCCACAGGGCCAGCAAATCGGCGAAGTGGTCTTGGTGTAGGTGAGTGATAAACACCTTGTCCAGCCAATCGTAGGGGATCTCCAAAGCACCCAGGTTTTGAACCGATTCCGATCCACAGTCAAAAATAAACTTATCGCCGTTGCCCAGCTCCACCAATATTGAAGCCGAGGCCTGGCTCTTGCGGGCGTTAGGCATACCGCTGCCCAAGATAATGACTCGCATCTCATCCTCTCCCAGGTACTCCGTGTTAGGGAAGTAGCCGGAGTGGTCGGCGCGGGGTTCGACGGGTGATTGTTCCACCCAGCTGCCCTCGTGGTGGGCTATTAATCCATGTTTTCTCGTCATGATATTTCTCCTATTTGAGCCAGATTAAAAAATCAACTGGATCGCAGGCATCTTGCCTGCTCCTGCGGACAGGATGTCCGCGCTCCACTGCGATCTACTGATTATGATTCAATAAAGCCTCCTCTACTTGAGGCCGAAAAGTTGTGTGGTATAGGCCGCCTTGTAGACTTCCAAGAATCTCGAGATGGCGACGCGTATCGATCTGGCTCTCGCTGGGAACATGAATCAAATAGGCAGCTCCTTCCGGTTTGAGAGCTTGGACCACATCCTGCAAAAAGAGTGGGTCTAAACCCGCCTCGGCTAGCCGGCGGCGATCTTCTGCGCGAGAATTGCCAAAGATCGCCTCGGCAAAAGCACCAGCCAGGCGGCTGTGATCGACATCTATGTGATCAGACTCCTTCCAACGCATCTGGAAAGCGAGCTTTCCATGGTTATCCCGATGGATTAGAATCATATCGATCAACATCAATAGTTCGCCATTGTGACTCCTTTCCAGAGTGCGCCAGACTATGTCTGAATCTCCCTCTCCGGTGAGGATCAGCACGATAAGTTCACTATACACGGTTACTCCGAAAACGAACTCCTTCAATCGCCGTTAGCAAACTCTTTGGGGGGTCGCTACTGTTTACGAAGGCCACGGCGCCGGCATCTAGATATGCGTCCCTTGATTCCGAACGTCCGCCTAGAACCATCACCATCGGACAGGGATCGAACTGCTGGAGAGTTGCGATCAGATCGGCCATGGGTTCATCAGAAAGGTCCTCGTCTAACAGCAAGAGATCTGGCCGGGCGCTTTCAACCTGACTTATCAACTCTTTCTTGTCGGCCGCTTCGCCGACCACCTCAAGCCCTGGCCGGGTATCTAGCAGCGTCTTCAAGGCCCGGCGCATAGTCGCCTGCCGGACGGCGATAAATACGCGCACGCTACTATTTACTTTTTGATTCCCATTGGCTCAATTTGAGCCGGGCCGCGATCAGTTTATCGTATTTGGCCGCCAACTTCTCCGGATCATTGGCGATACTCGCTTTCAACATATCCCCTTCAATTTCGGCCACTTCCAGGCGGCTGTAGTAATCCAGCATCTCCTTCAAATGGGCTAGAACGATCCGGGCAGTCACGACGGGGTGGTTATTAGAAACGTTGGCGTCTGGAAAGGTCAGGCCATGCTCTAGTTCTATCTCAAGCCCGTTTTGGAACTCCTCAAGCGGTATTTGTAAAGCCTCCCCGCCAACCTCGACTCGTAACGCCCTCGCCTCTTCGGCCAGTACCTCTGTGCTGGTTAATTTCGTCCAATCACGAAAACCCAACTCCCGGCAAACCCGCTGCACTTCTGTTATGGTG
>JBARZW010000275.1:0-2056 GCA_049650305.1 Promineifilaceae bacterium (SeqCode) | reverse complement strand
CCTTGCCTGAATACACCCTTGCGAACAATTTCGTCCTGACCTGGGGTGGAACGGACAACCTGTCCGGCATCAAGAATTACGATCTTCAGTACAAAGTGGGTGATGGTCCATGGCTCAATGCCTCATTTAACCCAACGATGCAGACCTCATACCATGTCACAGGCGTCCAAAATGGGATTACCTATTACTTCCGGGCCAGGGCTACCGATAACGTCGGCAACGTTCAGCCATGGTCAGCCAACGCCCAGACTCAAACAACGATAATCCTCGAGCCTGTATCGGAAATCCTACCCTTCAACCCGCCCGTCCTTAAACCGACGGACCCGATCACCGATAGTTTCGTGGTCCGCTGGCAAGGGTTCACGGCGCCTGGGACGAGCATCACCAGGTATGATGTTTATTACCAGTACAACGGCGGCGCCTGGCAGACGTGGAACAACTTCACCGGTTCTGAGACCAGCGCGACTTTCGTGTACCAGAATGGCGACGGTCGCTATGGTTTCGAGGTCGTGGCCACCAATAGCCTGAACCAAACGGAAACACGCAACTTCGTGGCTGAGCAAACCATGTTGGTTGATTTGGCTGATGCAATCGTGCCAGTGGCTATATTGCCCCTTATCGCCGATCAAACAGAAATAGATTAGTTAGCCGGTTAATCACAACAATGAGCGACCGTCTCTTCAGGAAAAGAGATGGTCGCTTTTTTATTTACGGCTTTCCCTTTAACCCCTTCTCACCATTTGTCAAAGACCTGCTCAGTGGTATCATCGTTTGACTTTCTTATTGACGCCCCAGAGGGAAGTCATTTTAACTACCGTGACTATGCAATATCGACCTGTAATCTAGGAGGAGCAAGATGGCAGACGAAGAAAGACCGGAAGAGATTGAGAAAACGCCGGCACCAAGTACAGAAGAAAAATCGGGAGGCAGTAATACAGCCCTGATCCTGGTCGTGGCGATCGTGGCCGTGATCGCTTGCGGCGTCCTGGCCTGGATCTTATTTTTCAGGGGGGATGATGAAACGGCCGAGGTAGCGCCGACCCTGGCCCCCACGGCTGCGGAAGTAGCGCCGCCGGCAACCGAGGAATTCGAAGATACGGAGGTGCCACCGATACCACCCACCAACACAGCCGTCCCATCAGAAGACGAGATATGGACGAACATTGTGGAAGAGGGGGAGATGGTGGTCGGGCTATCGGCCGATTACCCGCCCTTCGAATCCTACACTCGAAATTTCCTGCTGGACGGCTTCGACGTCGCCCTGATCAGGGAAATTGGCGAACTGTTGGATCTGGAAGTAGAGATCAGAGACATGGCTTTCGATGGCCTGCTTGGATCCCTGAGCCTAAACAACATCGACGTCGCCATTTCGGCGCTATCGATCACACCGGAAAGGCAGGGTATCGTCGCCTTCACGAACATCTATTTCGTCAGTGAAGATGCCGTCCTGGCTAACGTAGATTCGAACATCAATGCCATCCCCAGTGAAGGGGAACTGGCATTCCTCCGGGTCGGTGTCCAGAGTGGCACTGTTTACGATGAGTGGTTGACCGCCAACCTGGTGGAAACGGGCCTGATGCCCGAGGAAAACCTGCATCGTTACCAGCAGGCTGGTAAAGCCGTCGAGGATTTAGCCGACGGGCTGATCGAATTGGTGGTCTTGGACCTCGAACCGGCAAATGCCGCCGTCGAACGGGGCGGGGTAAAGATCGTCGCTCAGGGCCTGAACCCGCAGCGCTATGCCATGGCGGTACCTAGGGGAGCGCCCCAGCTCCAGACAGAACTCAATCGCGCTCTCTTGGAGCTGCAGATAAGCGGCCGGGTAGGCGAATTAGTCGAGGAGTATATAGGCATCCCCGAGGAGGAGTTGCTGCCGATTCCGACCCCGCTACCTCCCCAACCAACGCCACCACCGGGACCAGAACCCGCTTGCATCGACGATATGTCCGCCGTTCAGGATCTGAGCTACGACGACCAGGGTATGAGCAATCCACCCCAGCTTTCCCCAGGGCAGCCTTTCCAGAAGGGATGGCGTGTACGCAATACGGGCACCTGC
>JBARZW010000274.1:0-41038 GCA_049650305.1 Promineifilaceae bacterium (SeqCode) | reverse complement strand
GCAGGTGCTCGGAGATGATGGGCAGCTGACGATTGACCGGGTAGTTTCAGTCCAGGATGGATGGATCGTCGTCTATAATGACGAGGACGGAAAAAAAGGGGAGATCTTAGGCTATACACCGGTGAATGATGGCCCGAGCGAGGAGATTCTGGTAACGATCGATCCTTTGCTTGCAGGAGATGCGCTGTACATAGTTTTGCATTCGGACGGGGGAGAAGTTGGAACGTTTGAATATCCAGGTCCGGATCAGCCGTTGGAATTTGAATTGGAACCAGTTGAGGATCAATTCAGGATTGACAACCGAGCTACAATTCCGGAGCTTGTGGTCTCAGACCAGGAGGCCTTGGAAGATGGGATAGTCACCGTGGACCGTGTCGCCGCGACCAGGCCAGGATGGTTGGCGATTCATCTTGATGACGGTGGTCAGCCGGGTGAGATGGCTGCTTACGTTCCAGTCAGGGCTGGGGTTAATGAGAATCTCGCATTGCCCATAAACTGGCGCGAAGCCACGATCTCGCTGCATGCGGTATTGTATGAGGATGCGGGGGAGGACGGGCATTTCGAAGATGTCAGCATTGATCAACCGGTCCGGCTGAAAGGCACCCAGGTCACGGCCGCATTCGAAGCCACTTTCCCCCCGGATGTGTTCGTAGTGCAACAGCCAATAGTAGACGGCAATGTTCTAATAGAGAGAGCGGTCAGTTATGGACCTGGTTGGCTGGTGATTTATTATGATGATGAAGGTCGATTGGGCAATATCATCGGTCAGGCGCCTCTAGAGAATGGAATAAACGAACAGATTGTCGTGCCTATTGTCGAGTCGGCCGCAACGCCCTTATTGCACGTGATGCTTCACAAGGATACTGAGGACGTAGGCGAATTTGAGTTCCCGCTTGCCGATCCGATGGTCATTCATCAGGGAATGGTTCCGAATCCAATTACCTTCAGAACCGATGCCGGTAACTATCTAATCACCCGAGATCAAACTCTATCCAGCAGCGATGATGCTAACATCGCCCTTGTCGTCGTAGACGAAGATTCATGGATAGTCATCTATAGCGATGAGGAAGGCGAGATCGGAGAGCTACTCGGATTGACCTGGCTACCAGCAGGTTTGCACCGGGATGTCACAGTGAATATCGATCCCAAAGGGATAACCACGCTCTTGCATGCCGTGCTCCATCTTGATGCCGGGAGGGCAAAAGAGTTTGAGTATCCCGATAATCCAGATGTTCCCTTAAGACGCAACTCGAATGTGATAGATTCGCCCTTCTTCTTGCTGCCAGAATGAGAAGCTCAATGGAATTCGCTGAACCAGCCGAAATAGATCTTGATGCCGGATAGTCATAAGTTGATGGTCAATCAGGGATACTTACCGTGGTCTTAGGTCGAACAATGATCGGGGGTTGGTTATGAATACAGGGGTTGTTCCGCTACGCAATTTGGCTTTTCTTGGGGGGATGCTTTTGGTGCTGGTTATTGCTGCAGGGTGCGGCTCTGATGAGGATGCGACACCCTCAAGTACCGAGGCAGCCACGGCTGTGGTTGTGACAATATCTACGCCAGTAGAGCTGGTTGTGTCCCCTCAGCCAATTGCTTCCAGTACGCCTGTGGAAATCGAACCAACAGCAGTTCAGCCAACGGTGACATCACCCGTACCCACGCGAACGCCGCAACCGACGGCAACTCCCACGCCAACACCTCCGCCTGCGCCGATAACTTACACCGTTGAAAGTGGGGATACCTTAATTGGAATCGCCGAAAGTTTTAGCGTCTCGATTGAATCGCTGGCCCTTGCGAATGGTTCTGGGAGCCCTGCCGAGCTCTCCATTATTGTCGGGCAGGAGTTACAGATACCGCTGTGCGAAGTTCATCAGGTAGTAGCCGGTAACACTTTGGCGGGTATCGCTCTTTCTTGCGGGATCTCATTGGACAATCTCGTCACAGCAAACATCAGTGATCTGGCCCAGTTAGGTTCCCTCGATGCGATTCCTCTTGGGTTTATCTTGTTCATCCCTCCGGAGAGTGTGATTCCTGACCAGCCAGATTGTGACCCATTGCCCGGACGCGAACAGGTCATTGAGTATCCACCAGGAGCCGGCGAAGGAATCTTCTGCCTATCCCTGAAATATGACGTATCGACCACAACACTTCTAAGAGCTAACACAGAAAGACTAGTGGACGACGAACCCTATGGCTCCGTTCCGTTACTGATCCCACCATTTGATGGCGCGCTATATAGCATCTCGGCGGAAGACATTGAGAATGGGATCAGCCTTGGCGATCTTGCTGCTTGGTATGAAGCAGAAGTTGAGGCGATTACTGATTGGAACATCAACGGCATCGCAGAACCGCTTATAGTGGGCCAGCAACTACTCATAGCCGGCGCAAACCTGGCTATAGGGCCATTCCGGTTCCAGCAACCTGAATAACAGATAAGAATCCGTCCGAGTAGGGCAACATTTTCGCAGCCTGAGTTATGGATCTGGCTCAGTGTTGTTCGCCCAAGCTCCAACCCTCCGCGGCGACATTGGGACCAAGCGCCGTGACTGCCCTCAACAACCCGAATTCTCTCAGGTCAAGACCCTTCGACTGCCAGAGACAAGATAAGGCCCTGCTTCATAAGAAACAGGGCCTTAACGGGTGCACCGTAGCACTAACTATCGCGAGGAGGTAGTGCTACGGTGCATTTAGATAAGTGACTATCCATAAGCACCACCTCCTTACTAGTAAGGATAGCGATGTAAGCCGCTGCATGGGCAAAACGACCTACGGATAAATTGTAAAAGATGGCAGCGATTATATCGTCTGACTCGTTACTGTCAATCGGACGACAAGTCTACCAGCGCATCGATCAAACGATCTACCTCTTCTATTGTGTTGTAATGAACGAAGCCGATCCGTACAAGGCCGCCCCCATCGAGGAGTCCCAGCCGCTCCATCACGGCGATGGCGTAGTAGTGACCGTCCCATACAAAAATGCCTTGATCGCCAAGACTTTTGGCCACCTCCCGAGGAGCGTGGCCTTCAAGACTCACGGCAAAAGTGGGTGCCCTTTCTCCCAATCTCTCCACATCGGTGACACCATATACGCGCAAACCGGGCACAGTCATCGCCTTCTGTAGAAAATGGTAACCTAAGGACTCTTCGTATTGCTTGATGGCCAGCATCGCAGAAGTAAGACGATCACGCCGAGCCTCTCTCGTATCCAGCAAGCCAGATGTTAGGCCACCGAACTGCCGGCCAATACCCTCGAGATAGGCGACCGTGGCCTGAACAGCCGCCAGGCTTTCAAAACTCTGCGTTCCTGTCTCCCACTTGCCAGGAGGTTTGCTAGGGGCAGGCCGCACTTTGTATGCTTCTAGGCTTTCAAGTAGGTCATATTTTCCATACATGATGCCCACATGGGGACCAAAGAATTTGTAGGCTGAGGCGACAAGGAAATCGCAATCAAGAGCCTGAACGTCAACAGGGGCATGGGGTGTATAGTGGACCGCATCTACGTAGACCAGCGCCCCTACCTGGTGAGCAATTTCACAGACCCGGGCCACGTCCACGATCGTTCCAACGGCGTTCGATGCCAAGGTGACCGCAACTAACTTTGTTCGATCGTTGACCAGATTAGGTAGATCATCCAGTCGCAGCGTGCAATCTTCGGGCACAAAATCGAGCCATCTCACCGTGACTCCGCGTTCGGCCGCGACCAGCGTCCAAGGGGTAATATTGGCATCGTGATCCAGGTAAGTAACAACGATCTCGTCACCCTCTTGCCATGTCTTGCTGATGGCCCGGCTCATAGCCAGAGTCAGGCTTGTCATATTCTGGCCAAAGACGATCTCCTCTGGAAGTCTGGCGTTGAATAAATCCGCCATTGCCAGTCGAGCGTTATAGGTTGTCCAGTCAGTATTCTTGCTGGTGACAAAGGCCCCTCCGAGATTACTATTGTTCTGCCTGAGATAGGCACTCATAGCCTCGATAACCCCAATCGGCGTTTGGGTTCCTCCGGGACCATCCAGGAATACCGCTGTTTTACCATCGATTTGACGATTCAATGACGGAAAATGCTCCCGTAATATGTTGGGGTCAAAATGGGTGGACACGAGTTACCTCCTCAAGTTAATCAACGGTAAACGAAAACGGACCAAGCGAACCGGTTCTTATGCCACTAAGACGCGTCACTGGCCAAAGATGTCAACTGATGGTCCATTCCTCGGCAAGGAATGTCATTTAAGATCCAAGTCATCAATATATGGTGATTAATTATAACAACCGGCTTTACCCGGCTCAACAGTAGGAATATAATGAATCTGAATCACTTCAACAAAGGTGGGAATTTATGCGTTCGGCTAAAGAACTGATAGGCAAACCAATCTACAGCGTAACCGACGGCCGGCTACTTGGTACGGTCAAAGATATATATGTAGATTCGGATATGCGGCACGTCACCGGTTTGTTTGTTGGAAGCGAAGGTCTCTTCAGCCGAAGGGCGCGGTTAATACCAGGTGATCAGGTGTCTGTGCTCGGCATTGACGCGGTGCTGACCACTGAGTCAGATGTGATAAAGGACGACAGCGAGTTCGCCCCAAGCCAGGTTTGGCTTCGCCGGGACAGCGTGCAAGGACGGATAATGAATACCGCCGGTGGGACGAAAGTCGGAACGGTCGGTGACCTGCTGATCGACGACGACTACAAGGTAGTCGCCTTCTCTCTGGCGCGCGTAAATGTAGAAGGTCCGATCGCTCGCAATCGAATCGTCGCCAGAACGGCCGTAACCGACGCCGGTGGGTTCGACGGGTCCATTGTAGTCGATCTGTCCGAAGCCGAGCAGCCAGCCATGGGAGTGGGCGGTATAGCTGAACCGGTAAGTTTCGAACCCTATATACAACCTGCCCAGAGTAAAGAGACTGCCGAACCAGACGCTGAGGATGACGGGTCAGGATGACGCGTCACGATGATGTGTCAAGATGACGCGTCAAGATGACGTGTCAAGATGACGTGTCAAGATGACAATGCTGAAGTGGGCTAGGCAGCCAGGATAGCGATGGTCATCATCGCAAAAGGTTTATTCGCTTGCCACGGACGACACACAAGCCAATATTAAGGCTTCCACGTGTTGTTCGTGGTTTTTGTATGGGAGAAACATGGCGATGAGTCAAAATGGCGGTGTGAGCTTCATGCTTACCGAAGAACAGAAGATGATACAACAGCTTGCTCGTGATTTTGCCAGGAATGAAATAGCGCCTGTCGCGGAGCATTACGACAAGGTCCATGAATATCCCTGGCCTGTAGTAAAGAAAGCTCAGGAACTCGGATTGACGGCAATGACCGTGCCCGAGGAGTACGGCGGTCTTGGTCTGAGCCTCTTCGAGGAAGTGCTGGTCTCCGAAGAGCTTGCCTGGGGATGCTCCGGCATTAGTACGTCTATTAGCGTGAACGGATTGGCGATCTTGCCGATCCTTATCGCCGGAAATGAAGAACAAAAGAAGGAGTATTGCGTACGGATGGCCGAGGGCCAGATGGCTGGTTATTGCGCAACGGAACCCGAGGCAGGTTCCGATGTTGCAGGCATCAAGACCTCGGCGATTAAGTCGGGTGATGAGTATGTTGTCAATGGCAGCAAGATGTTCATCACTGGGGGTACCGTCGCCGATTTCTACACGGTGTTTGCCTATACCGATCCTTCTCAGCGCTACAACGGCATGAGTTGTTTCATCATTGATCGAGAATGGGATGGCGTGAGCGTCGGCAAACCTTTTGAGAAGATGGGCCAACATGCCTCCGATACGGCTGAGGTCGTTTTTGAAGATGTCAGGGTTCCCGAAAGCCATATCCTGGGTAAGGAAGGCATGGGATTCATGATTGCTATGCAAGTGTTCGATCGTAGTAGGCCTGGAACATCGGCCGGAGCCTTGGGCGTTGCTCAACGGGCATTGGACGAGTCAGTTCGCTACGCCAAGGAACGGACAACTTGGGGAAAGCCTCTGTGGCAGCATCAAGTCATAGGCCATATGATCGCCGATATGGCTACAGAAATTGAGGCGGCTCGATTACTGGTTTGGAAGTCAGCTTGGATGTCGGACGCCGGAGAAAGGAATACGGTCGCCGCCGCGTACGCCAAAGCCTTCGCTGCCGATGCCGCGATGCGGATCACCACCAGCGCCGTTCAAGTGTTTGGCGGCTATGGCTACATGAGGGAATATCCCGTCGAGAAGCTGATGCGGGACGCCAAGATCTACCAGATCTACGAAGGCACCAGCCAGATGCAGTACAACATCATCGTCCGCGAATTCTTCCGCAAATAAATACATCTATGCCCGAGATAGGGCGATCTATTTTCTAGTGGTTCAATAACCAGCTCGGCTGGATAGTCCCCCATATCTAGAGACGCGGTTCCATAACGCGCTTGCTTAGATTTTCGATGCCGGGGGGAGTTGGGCGATTTGCGTCGTGTATCACAAGAGCGAATAGCCCATAAGGGGCGGTGTGTATTCAAGGCAGCTGTGCTATAATCGCCCGCTTGATTCGGAGGAGGAAACGGTCTCCTCCAGAGTAAAAAGGTGATTCGTGGAAGTAATCGGTTCTCTGGTTGATATCTTTCTGCATATTGATCAGTATCTTGACCAGATCATCAAGGACTATGGTGTTTGGACCTATGCCCTATTGTTTCTGATCATCTTCATGGAAACCGGATTTGTGGTGACTCCTTTCTTGCCCGGGGATTCACTTCTCTTTGCTGCCGGAACTTTTGCCGCTGGAAACGAGCCCGCCCTTAACGTCTGGCTTCTCTGGGCTCTGGTTTTCATCGCTGCCGTCCTGGGAGACACCGTCAACTATTGGATTGGCAACAAGGTTGGTCCGAAGGCCTTTGAACGAGATTACCGTTTCTTGAAAAAGGATTATCTCGATCGGACACAGGGCTTTTACGATAAACATGGCGGAAAGACGATCATTCTGGCCCGATTTATACCCATTGTGCGCACGTTCGCGCCCTTCGTAGCCGGCGTAGGTACGATGCCCTATGGTAGGTTTCTGAGTTTTAATATCATTGGCGCTTTTCTATGGACTACGATATTCATCTTCCTGGGATATTTCTTTGGACAGATCCCCTTTGTACAGAATAACTTCGAGCTGGTTGTCGTCGTCATCATCTTGATCTCTGTCGTGCCCATGGTCGTCGAATTCGTTCGCGGTAGAGCGCGTAAAGAAACGCCGGCGTCGGTAATACATGGCGAGGAGAATCCTGGATAGGAAGGGGCGGGTGGCAACTCATCACGGTCGCATTGAAGCCGTCATCTTTGATTTGGATGACACGCTGACTGATTGGGGAGGACAAGCGATAACCTGGGAGCAATTCTTTGGTCCGAGGACTAACACCATTCATCGCTTCCTGAGTGAGTCGAATCACAAGCTACCCCCTGTTGACGAGTTCTACACTATTATCGACCAAGCAACCCGTAACACCTGGGAAGAGGCCAAGAAGACCTGGATCATACCGTCAATAGGAGACATGATGCTCCAGGTTTTCATCGATCTTGGGTTGGATATCGACCGGATTGACATTCATGAGATATTGGTAATATACGATTGGGGACCATTGCCGGGAGTTGTTCCCTACGCCGACACAATTCCGGTGCTGGAAGAACTCCGCGACCGGGGATACAAAATCGGACTATTGACCAATTCCTTTCTCCCGATGTGGATGCGCGATGTCGAGCTGGAAGTCTACGATTTGCTTCAATATTTCGACGCCAGGGTTACAGCAGCTGATGTTGGATATCTCAAGCCCCATCCCTTCATCTACCAGCGTACGCTAGAGCTGTTAGGCACGACGCCGGAGAAGGCGGTTTTCGTCGGGGATCGTCCCAAAAACGATATAGCCGGAGCCAACGACTCTGGCTTGATAAGCGTGCTGATGGATCCACCCCATTTGAATCGCGATCTAGACGGCGTCGTTCCCGATTTCACCATATCATCTCTTACTGAGTTACTGCCTATTTTGGAGTGCCTGGACACCCAAAGATAAGACCCGGCCCTTGCAACGAGGATAATGACCATGTCTAAACCCGGACGGAATGATCCCTGTTATTGTGGAAGCGGAAAGAAGTATAAGAAGTGTCATATGGCGGCCGACAAGGAGCAGGAGAAGGAGCGACGGCGTTTAGCCGACGCGGCTCGGTGGTTACGTCGAGATTTGCTCAAATTCGCTCGAGAGGAACGATTTGCCGAATCCTTTGCAGTTGCCTTGCCCGTCTATTGGAACGGCCTATACACGTTTGAAAATGCCGAGCAGATGAGCGAAAACGAGGCATTTCGCTTTATCGATTGGTTCGTATTCGACTTTCAGCTTGAGGATGGAACGCGATTACTGGAGATCTATCACCAGGAACAGTACGATGACCTGACCGAGCAACAGAAGACAGTTATCGACACCTGGATGGGAGCAAGCCCCTCGGGAGCATACGAATTCCTCAACCATGAAGGACAGATCCTTCACCTGCGAGATTTCGTCACCGGAGAGGAGCTGGATGTTTTTGAGTCAGGTGGCCGTGGCCCCCTCGAGCCGGGCGATTTGCTCTTAGGCCGGCCGGTACCAATACAGGATCACTTGGAATTCAGTACAGTGGCTGCTTACCTGCCTCAAGATGAGATCGCCGACCTATCCGATAAGATCGAGGAAGCGAAGAAGCTCCATTACGACCAGCACCCCGATTCAACCCAGGACGATTTCATGCGCCAGCATGGCTTTCTGATCATACATCATGCCCTGGAGCAAGCTGAGATTAACGGTAGACCCCCGGTGGCTGCCAGCGATCCAGACAGGCAAAATGATCTGGCGCGCAAAGCTGCCCAACGCATTAGAAAACTCCAAAAAGGGTGATGGCCTCGCCAATAGACCGAATCCAGAGAGAGACCGCTTATCCGCTGCAACGATATTTACACAGGTGCAGCGAATGAATCTGGTCGTATACCCGCAGAAGGAGCCGCTCACCGGCGCCGTCCCCATGCCGGGTGATAAATCTATCAGTCACCGGGCGATTATGCTGGCCAGCCTGGCTGATGGAACAAGCTCCTTCCGCAATTGGCTGCCGGCAGGCGATACGCTCGCTACGCTGGAGTCAATGAGCGCTCTGGGCGTCGAGATAGAAGTCGGCAAAAAAACCCCTGGTGGCTGGGATCTGCTTGTCCATGGTCGGGGTATAAACGGACTGCAGCAACCTGAAGGAGTTCTCGATTGCCGCAATGCAGGTACCTGTATGCGTCTACTGTCTGGGATCGCTGCCGGTCAACCGTTTTCACTCATCCTGGATGGGAGTGAGCAACTGCGCAAGAGGCCGATGAGCCGGATCACGAACCCTTTGCGACAGATGGGGGCCAGCATAAAGGATACCGACGGCCGGGCGCCATTGAGCTTCAATCCGTCTACTCTCGAAAGCATCTCGCATCGGATGCCGGTAGCCAGCGCGCAGGTAAAGAGCGCCGTCTTACTGGCGGCCCTATACGCCAATGGCCAAACCGAGATACACGAGCCAGGCCCTACCCGCGATCACACCGAGCGCATGCTACGATCTATGGGTGCGGAGGTGGAGATCCTCGGAACCAAAAGGCGTATCAATGGGCCAATCAAGGGGCTGTCCCCATTGGATATGACGATACCGGGAGACTTTTCCTCGGCCGCATTCCTTATTGTGGCTGCGACCGTCGTGCCTCACTCAGATGTGACCATCAAGGGAGTTGGATTCAACGACACGCGAACGGGCCTTTATGAAATACTGAAGGCGATGGGAGCTCGAATAGACCTGTCAGGTAAATCGTCAAGGGGCGGAGAGCCCGTTGCCGATGTGCGATCCCGCTTCGAGGAGTTAGATTCCGTTCATGTCGGAGGGGACACAGTCGTGAGGGCAATTGACGAATTCCCAATATGGGCTGTTGCCGCGACCCAGGCCTCCGGCATCAGTGTCTTAAGAGAAGCTACCGAACTTCGGCTGAAAGAAGTGGATCGCATAGCTCTCTTAGCAGTGGAACTGAGCAAGATGGGCGGCGTGATCGAGGACAGGGCTGATGGCTTGGCGATAACAGGTCCCAGCCGGCTCCATGGTGCTGAGGTGGATAGCCGCGGCGATCATAGACTGGGCATGGCCTTGGCGGTTGCCGGGCTAGCAGCCTCAAGCCCGACCATAGTACAGAACGCTGGCTGCATATCTGACAGCTTTCCCGAATTCGTCGAAACGATGCAGTCCGTGGGAGCGAACCTACAGTGGCGAGGATAGCCGCTTATTATCGATAGTGGGATTGCTAAAATAAAAACACCGGATTTGGGATGACTCGGACGCCCTTTGCCTCAATCAGATCTTTGCAGGTGAAGGATAGGATCTCTCATACCAGCTAGCTGTTCGAGAGACCTGTTCTTCAAAATCCACCGACGGGGAGTAGCCGAACTCCGATTTTGCCAGCGAGATGTCAGCGAGCGTATGCTTAACATCCCCGACCCTTGGAGGTTTCTGGACCAGCTCGAATTGCATGCCAGAGATTTTCTCGAGAAGATTTTTGCAGTCGAGCAGCGAATGGGCCGATCCCTGGGCTACGTTAATGGCTTGACCATTGAATCTTTCCTGCCTGGTGCCTGCCAGGATATTAGCCTGGACGGCGTTATCAACAAAGCAAAAATCCCGGGTCTGTGTGCCGTCGCCTTCGAGAAAAGGGCGGTAGGATGTGTCGACATATAGGTGGTAGAGCCAGGCTGTCAGCACAGTGGAGTAAGCGCCGCCAAAGAGAGCATGAGGTCCGAATACATTGAAATAGCGAAGGCTGACAACGTCAAGCCCGTATAGAGAAGCGAACATTTCACACCATTGTTCGCCGTGATACTTCTCTAGCGCGTATGGCGATTGTGGCTGGCATGGCTGGCTTTCGGGGGTTGGCATGACATCGGCTCCTCCATAGACGGAGCTGCTACTCGAGCAGACAACCCTCGTTGTGTCTACCAAGCCCGCTTTCACAACAGCCTCGAGCAAGCTAATCGTACCTAAGACGTTGGCCTCCGCCGTAGCAAAAGGGTTCTCCACAGAATATGCGACTCGTGGCAGAGCGGCGAGATGAAAGATGACATCTGGTTGAAAATCATGTATCAGTTCTCTGGTATTGTCACGATCCTCAATCTTGCTCCACTCGTATCGAAAGCCTTCAACGACGTTTTCTTTCCGGCCGTTGGACAGATCATCAATTCCCAGCACTTGCCATTTCTGGATGCTCAATTCCTGGCATAAGTTATAACCAATAAAACCATTACTACCTGTTACGATCGCCTTCATCAGAACGGTATCTCCTCATTTTCTGCGGTGAACGGATGGTTGCTTCTCAAACTCTCGGAGCCAGAATATGGGCTCAGTATATCATTCCGGACTATCATCGACTTTCTCTATTTCGATTAGTCAATCTCACTATATTCGTTATTATCCGATATTATTGATTGGAGTACACCTATCTGGCATAAAGCTACCGGAAAGCCAAACCGGCCCGGCTAAGTTGGCCCGGCCATTATGGCCCGGCTTAGGATCGAACAAGAATGTTACAGATTACCGGATCTACGCAGCTTATTGGACTCCTCGGATGGCCCGTGTCCCATAGCCAAAGCCCGGCAATGCACAATGCGGCCGCTGCTGATCTCCAACTCGATATGGTCTATGTGCCTTTACCTGTCAAGAGTGAAGAGCTCTCCGACGCCATATCTGGATTGGTCGCCCTCGGTTTTGCCGGCGCCAATGTGACGTTGCCGCACAAGAAAGCCATTGTCCCATTGGTGGACCACCTGGATCAGGCGGCCGCGATCATTGGCGCGGTCAATACGGTTGTGATTCGCCGGATCTCAGACAGCGATGGATCTAGGGCGGTAGTTGGCGGATACAACACTGACTGGTCTGGATTCTTACAGGATCTCGAAACATATGGATGGAAACCGGGGGGAAAGAGTTGCCTGGTGCTTGGAGCCGGTGGGTCAGCCCGGGCAGTTGCCTACGGATTGGCTAGGGCACAGGCCAGGGTTACTGTCGCAAGCAGGCGGATAGAACAGGCGCGAGATCTGGTCCGGGACTTAGAGGCGGGATTTGGATACGGGCAGATTCAACCTCGTGATTATGGGGAGCTTGATGAATTCTGCCAGCAACATAGGCCTGATCTAATAGTCAATGCTACGCCGGTCGGCATGGTTCCCAATGTGAAACTATCTCCCTGGCCTGGAGAAGTGGCGCTCCCTGAGAGCGCTTTTGTTTATGACCTGGTGTACAGACCGGCCGAGACTCGTCTGATGAGTGACTCCAAAGCCGCCGGCTGCCGTGTCGCCAATGGGTTGGGGATGCTTGTCCAGCAAGGTGCGCAAGCCTTTGAACTTTGGACTGGTAAAAAGCCAAATACCCAAGTCATGGCGGCTGCACTCGAGTAGGGCTATAATCGAAATATCAACCCTTTGGCAGGAATATCCCTGCGCACAGAACTCTATATCCCCAGGAGGTACTCCGTTGGAAACTTGGATGGTAATTCTACGGCTGATCCACATTGTCTCAGGCATATTTTGGGCTGGGGCCACTTTCTTCCTGGTTGGCTTTGTGAGCCCAGCGGTTCAGGCAACCGGCCTCGAAGGGTAGAAGTTCATGCGGCAGATGGGATTGAAGTCTGGAATGTCGAACGCTCTAGCAGCGACAGCATCCCTATCGGCAATTTCAGGACTCATCATGTATGGATTGATATCAGACTTGGATTTCGATAAGATGAGTGGTACCTACCTCACTGTCTTAGGTATAGGCAGCGTTGCCGGTATAGCTGGCTGGATAGTTGGGTTTGCGGTCCAGAATCGGTTCACGCGCCGGATGCAGGGGATAGCCGCAGATATTGAGTCTTCAGGCGGACCACCTAGCCCTGAGCAGATGGCTGAGATGAAGGCCTTGGCTCAGCGAGTCGGACAGGGCTCCCGGGTAACGGCCGTGCTCCTCACTATAGCCGTCGTTTGCATGGCTGCCGCCCAGCCCATCATCGCCTTATTGGCCTAGATCCCGATTAGCGCTGTAGGTTGAGAATAAAAAGAGCCCTTCCCCTGGAACGGGAGAAGGGCCCAGATCACCATCTGGTTCCGGCAAAAATCGCACTTAGCTAACCGCGAGTTCGCCTACTTCTTCCTCGTCTTCAGGTTCGTCCGGCGTCGTTTCTGATTTCTCCCCTTGCAAGGAAAAGACTAGTCCGCCATCCTGGGAATCGACCAGAACGTGATCGCCCTTGGTAAAGTCGCCTTCGAGCAATTTAACCGATAGAGGGCTCTCAACGTAGCGCTGCAGGGCCCGTTTGAGAGGTCGAGCTCCGAAATCTTCATCATATCCCTGTTTGGCCAGCCATTCCTTCGCGGTATCACTCAAATCTATCTCCAGTCCATGTTCCAACAACCGATCACGGACCTCCTTCATCTGCAATTCGACGATCGCCTTCACATCTTCAAGGTCCAATTGCTCAAAGATTATGATTTCGTCGATGCGATTGAGGAATTCCGGTCTAAAGGTGTCTTTGAGAGCTTCTTCAATTCGCTTGTGGTCCGCCTGTTCGTCAGGGTCGCGCATTCCCGCGAAACCAAGGGCGCCCGATCGCCGGACAAAAGATGTGCCCACATTGCTCGTCATTATCACGATCGTGTTGCGGAAACTAACCGTCCGTCCCTGACCGTCGGTAAGCCGACCGTCGTCGAGAAGCTGTAACAAAGCATTCCAGACATCGGAGTGAGCTTTCTCAATCTCATCAAACAAGACGACGCTATAAGGGCGTCTACGGATCTGTTCCGTCAGTTGGCCACCCTGCTCATAGCCAATGTATCCAGGAGGTGCGCCGAAAAGACGGCTGACCGTGTGCTGTTCTCGATACTCGCTCATATCAATCCGGATCAGGGCTTCTTCGTCGTCGAACATAAACTCGGCCAATGCCTTGGCTAACTCTGTCTTGCCTACGCCGGAGCTACCGAGGAAGATGAAGGAGCCCATTGGCCGGCGAGGATCGCTGAGACCTGAGCGGCTTCGGCGGATAGCGTCGGAGAGTGCAGCTACAGCCCGCGTCTGGCCGACTATGCGCTCGTGCAACCTATCTTCCATATTCAGTAATCTTTCGGCCTCAGATTCAAGAAGCTGGGTCACCGGAATGCCGGTCCAGGCAGCGACCACCTCGGCTATATCGTCGTCGTCGACGACTTCGTCCAACATGTTCTCGGCCTGCCAGGCGCTTCGACTATCCTCAAACTCCTTCTCTAGTCGCAGGCGGTCGGCTCGTTTTACTGCGGCTCTTTCGTAGTCGCGCACCGTATGGGCTTCCTCTTCTTCGAGCTTCAACTGGTCCAGGCCTATCTTCAGCTCTTTCAATTCAGGTGGAAGCATATGCAGGGCAACCCTTAGCTTGGCTGCTGCCTCGTCGATCAGATCGATAGCCTTATCCGGGAGCTGGCGATCGTTGACGTAGCGGGCCGAAAGCCTGGCGGCGGCCACAAGGGCGTCGTCCGAGAATGTTATCTGGTGATGGGTTTCGTATCGGCCGCGCAACCCGCGCAACATCTCGATGGTTTCATCAACGGAAGGTTCATCAACGAATATCGGCGCAAAACGGCGTTCCAGAGCACTATCTCGTTCAATATGCTGCCGGTATTCGTCCAGAGTGGTCGCCCCTACGCATTGGAGTTCACCACGGGCTAGTGCGGGCTTCATCATGTTGCTGGCATCCATGGCCCCTTGGGCAGCGCCGGCGCCAACGACGGTATGCAACTCATCGATGAACAGAATAATCTCGCCCTGCGCGCGACTGATCTCCTCCATCGCTGCCTTTAGACGTTCCTCGAATTCGCCCCTGAATCGACTTCCGGCGATCATCGCACCGAGATCCAATGAAACGACACGTTTATTTAGCAAATTCTCGGGAACGTCACTCTCGTTAATCTTCTGCGCCAAACCCTCTACGATGGCTGTCTTGCCGACGCCAGCTTCACCGATTAGAACCGGGTTGTTCTTGGTACGGCGACTCAAAACCTGGATGACGCGTAGTATCTCGCTGTCACGACCGATGACGGGATCGAGTTTCCCATCCACGGCCAGTTGGGTCAGATCACGACTGTACTTGTCTAGTGTCCGGTACCGGCTCTCAGCCTGGCGGTCGGTCACTCGCTGACCACCCCGAAGATCCTTGATACCCTCGACCACCCGGTCGCGCGAAACGCCGTACTCCTGAAGTATTCTTGAGGAGGGAGTGTTTCTCTCGCTTAATATGGCCAGAAAAATATGTTCGGTCGAGATAAACTCATCCTTTAGGCGATTGGCTTCTCCTTGCGCCAACTCGAGGACAGTTCGTATCCGTGGGGTATAGAAAATCTGGCCTACTCCACCGCCATAGACGGCTACCTTAGGGCTGGCTCTCAACTCCTCATCGATGCGAGCTTGCATCGCTTCTATATCAACGTTGAGGCGATCGAGAAGCTGCGGAACGGCTCCATCATTCTGTTCCAGCAAGGCGAGGAAAAGGTGTTCGGTGTCTACTTGTGTGTGTCCAAATCGCTGCACTATCTCGTACGCTCGGGCAGCCGCATCCTGTGCGCGCTCTGTAAATCTATCAAATCGCATATCCTAGTCCTTAAGTGTTCTAGTAAAAGTTCATCGAATTATAGCTGGTTAAGATCAGATTCCTGTAAGAGAGAGATAAGACATTCAAGATACAAAGACGGATCTTTTGCCTCCTAGAGCTTCAATCTCAGTTTCGTCTCTCCTACTACTGTAGCTTTCTCTCGAGGCGCTCAGTATGCAATGCGTAACATGCTGATACAACCACTAAGCCGCTTTGACTAGAGCCAGCCCAAGAATCCTATCCCAGATTATACCGTAACAGATGGATAACGAGACAGGTGCTTCTCGCCGCGCCGCTAGCTGGAGGAGATCAGATTGTCGCAGATGTTTGGGCTGGGTTAGGAAATCGTCAGCGTTCCTGATATCCAGTTCGCCTGGCTAACCGGCATTTGGAGTTCTAGCAGCTTGGGAATTGAGTTGGCAAAGATCTCTGGATCTCCAGAGGTAAAGGCAGTCAAGGTTCCCCGGCTGTCGGAGCGAATCAGCAGGTTTCGCTCTTCTAGTACGCGAAGGGTCTGCCGGGCGACAGCCGGTGCAGGATCGATCACCCTTACACCCGGTCCCGCCAGCTGCTTGATCAAAGGCAACACGAATGGATAATGGGTACATCCAAGAACCAAAGTATCCACGTTTTCCCTGCTCATTGGCATCAAGGCATTGCTCAGAATGCGCTTCGTCTCCGGCGAATCTAATTCCCCCGCTTCAATCTGTTCAACAAGACCCAGGCACGGATCCTCGTATACCGTTACTTTTCTGGCGAAACGGGTCATCAAGCTTGCGTAGCGCTGGCTGTCGAAGGTACCGACAGTGGCCAGAACTCCGACGCGCCCGTTTTGAGTTTCACCAGCGCCAGGTTTAATGGCCGGTTCCATCCCGACAAAGGCGACCTCTGCCATGGATCTTCTCAGAAAGTCCAGAGCGGCGGCCGAGGCTGTGTTGCAGGCCACGACAATTATCTTAGCACCATGCTCTATGAGAAAACGGCTTATCTCCAGACTAAAACGTTGTACTTCGCCGTCCGGACGTGGTCCATATGGTACATGAGCCTGGTCGGCAAAATATATTAGATTCTCACTTGGCATGATGGCTTGGATCTGTCGTAAGACTGTCAGCCCCCCAACGCCTGAGTCAAATATCCCTATTGACCCGTCTTCCTCGGCCGTGCCGGCTGCATCGATGGTTGGATTATTTGTCACTGACCAGCGGCTTCTACCAAAGCCCGGAAAAGTGACAGCATGGCCGGATCGTCAGCAATCAAATTCTCTGGGTGCCATTGGACCGCAACGGCAAACGGGTGACTGAGGATTTCGGCGCCTTCTATTACATTATCTGGTGCGTGGGCTGTGACCACGAGTTCCGGAGCAACGTAACGAATAGCCTGGTGGTGGATACTATTGACCCGGCATTCTGTCTTCCCGATAATCTTGGCCAGAACAGAATCTTGACGAATGTTGACAGGATGAGAGAGATGATTTCTCGGCGTCCCGTTTGAGATATCATGCTCGATAGCGTTGGGAATCATGCTCCCAATATCTTCCCAAAGCGTTCCGCCTAGAGCCACGTTAAGAACCTGAATCCCACGGCATATTGCTAATATCGGCTTGCGGTGTTGTACGGCTGCCCGGCTCAGAATGAACTCGGTTCTATCTCTCTCAGGATCGATACCCCATAGTGTCTGGTGCGAATTACCATGATAGAGAACGGGCTCTATGTCACCCCCACCTGGCAAGAGAATGCCGTCTACCCTATCAAAAATCGCGAGCAGCTCCTGTTCGCTCAACCCCAGAGGAATCAGAACCGGCACACCCCCAGCAGCGGAAATAGCCTCCGTATAGCTCGGCATCAACCCGTAAACTTCTATCGGCTGTCGCTGTGGGATGGCTTTTTTGTATGTCGTACAGCCAATTAGAGAAAGGGAGGAGGAGTTCACGGTTTATTCCAGCTCAACCTGAAATGGCAGCCATCACCCAGAGGTACATGTAGTCAATTGCCAGAATGCCGGTGCGAGCCAGGTTATGACAATCGTTTCTCTCGGAGACGGGCTGATTTACCGGTACGACTACGCAGGAAGTACAGTTGGGCTCTGCGGACATGAGCATGGCGATGAACCTCGATCTTCTCGAGCCGCGGCGAACGCGTCAAGAAAGTTCTTTCAACGCCAATGCCGTTAGAGGCGATACGCCTCACTGTGAAGCTGGCTTGGTTACCGCTTTTCCTTATTCGTATAATGGTGCCACGAACCAACTGGACTCGTTCCCGCGTCCCTTCAATGATTTTCAGGTGCACTGTAACGCTGTCTCCTGGCCTCAATTCCGGGACGTTTTCATTTACCGGTGCATCAAAGGATTTTAGCAATAAGTCGGACATGGGGTTGTCTCCACATGGAATCTTCTTTCATAAAGATAGCCCGCCGAGCGGGCCAGATGAGAACTATAGCATGTACGGCCGGTTCTGACAAGCAAAAACAACGCTGAACAAGATCACTTTGTCGGCAACCAGGTAGGTGTATCTACCGGTGTAGCCTCGAGGTCGAGAAACTCAATTCGGGTTGTGGTCTGCTCGCTTATTGTTCCAGTACCATAAGTGAGTATCGCCACTCCCCGGTCGATCCCCCTTTGAACGAGCAAATTCCTGGCGAACTGCGCCCATATTTTCGGCCGAGTCTCCGAGTAAAAAGGGTAAACGCCGTAGGAAAACTGCAGTTGCTGACAGGTTGAACGGTTTGGACTAGACGCGAAAATCCACACCGGTAACCGGAATCTCGTTAGAAGGCGGGCCGTATCGCCACTCAAAGTTGGGGTGACTACAGCAACGGGGGCCACTGCTTCAACGCTGAGAAAGATACTGATTGATAGGAGTCGATCTCGATCTGAGACGTTTCTAGATTTAGCCGCCTCAAGCACTTCGGCCACATCCAGTGGTTTGATAATTGGTTCGGTTACCCGGGCAATTCTGGACATCACATCGACAGCTTCGACGGGATAATTTCCCATGGCGGTTTCGCCTGACAACATCACACAATCGGTGCCATCTAGGATGGCGTTGGCCACGTCGGTCGCTTCAGCTCTGGTAGGCCTGGGATGGGTTATCATCGATTCCAACATCTGTGTCGCGGTGATGACAGGCTTTCCTTGGAGTCTGACTTTTTCAATGATGCGTTTCTGGACGATGGCGATCTCCTCGATTGGGATCTCGACACCCAGATCACCCCGGGCTACCATGATTCCATCTGCTTCAGCCAGAATATCGTCCAGATTTTCGACGGCCCTGGCCCGCTCGATCTTGGCAATGATGAAGGGAAAGTAGTCAAGCTCTCTTGCTGCCACGCGAACAGCTGTGATATCGGATGAACGTTGGACGAAACTCTGGCTGACAGCGTCGAGCTCCTGTTCTGCGGCAAATTCCAGAAACGCCCGGTCGTTGTCGGTGAAGGCGTCAATGCCAAGGTCCACTCCAGGGAAATTCACACCGTTATTGGATCGAATTTCACCCCCGGCCATCACCCGACATATAACCTGATTCTTTGTAACTTCTTCGACCATCAGCTCGATGTAGCCGTCCCGGACGCAGATGATATCGCCGGGGTTGACCGCATCAGGCAACCCGGCAAAGGACATGGATGCCCCGGCCTTGTCGCCGATTACCTCCTCCGTATAAAGAGAGAAGGGTTGGCTTTTTTCGAGCACAGCCGACTTATTTCTTATTCGACCGATGCGGATCTTTGGTCCCGGAAGATCCCCCATGATGGTAACCGGACGTCCAGTAGATGAAGCTGCAGCTCGGATATTTTTAATGACGTGTGTGTGACTTTCAAAATCGCCGTGGGCGAAATTGAGCCGGGCAATATTCATGCCAGCGGCAATCAACTCCTCAAGGATCGACTGCGATTCCGATACCGGTCCGATGGTGCACACAATTTTCGTCTTCTTGGATGGCAGCTTGTTTTGGGTCATTTCTACCTTGTTTAGTGATGAGAACCGGTCTCTGGATTTCGGTAGCAATCGGGAGCGTGGGTAGCGGTGATCAACCGTCGAAATCTTTGCTGACCAACTCTTGATACTTTGGATGTCGACGAATATAGGCTTTGACGAAGGGGCAAAGGGGCACTACGCCAAGGTCTGTTGATCTGGCGTACTCAAGAGCTGTCTTGGCCATCTTGCTGGCAATGCCTTGTCCTCCAATGGCATCAGGAACGCCAGTATGTGTGAATACAATGTTATTTCCTTCTCGATAGTAATCGATGACAGCCAAATGCCCCCCCTGTTGGACTTCAAATCGACTATCGGCGGCATTGTTGACTACGGTGATCTTATCTATCTCTAGCTCCATTATCTCCTCGACCTCCTGTCAGTAATTGCATGGTGTTTGGAAATAGAAAGCGCAAATCCCTCAAGTTGCGCACTGAGTCCGAGCGCTATCAACTACTAGGGGATTATATCCATGCATCCTCGCAGGACATCCTTTTGTGGATCTTGACTTAGCGACCGTCAGGGTCGAGATCGCGTATGACAAAATCCTTGCCTGATGAGGTCAAGCGTATGCCGGTCGCCGGATCGTACAGGCCGATGCGCAAAGCATAAGCTTCGCTTTCCCCTACGGTGAATGGACCCAATAGGTGAGAGTCGACAATGTATTCACCAGGAAGCCATCCAGTCGTTGGGCGGGTCCATCCGGCCGGATCGGCATCAGATTGGGACACTATCTCTTCCCTTTCATTCACAAGGTGAACAAAGACCCGGTAGCTAATCGGCATCTCCGCCAGCCCACGCCAGACAATCGTTACCGTGATTGGCTTCCCCTGGTCGATGTCGAAAGGCTCGATGGTTAAACCTACCAATCCTGCTAGATTATCGAAGTTGGCATGCAGCACGGAGTCGTAAGGTGGCTCATCGAAGAGTCGTTCCAGCTCGCCAATACGTAATTGTCCAAGTTCGACATCTTCAAGCTGGAACGTATAGCTCCCACTTTTTAGATCAGGATCAAGTCGCAACACCTGCTGTCCCCGGAAAAATGTACCCGTAGGCCAAATGTCCGGAGGGTAATCGACCCTGACCGGTGGGATCGACCAATTCTGGACAGATTCTCCTGAATCATCTTTTAGAAGCAGATTCAACACATCCGCGGGGGACGGGTTCTCCCGGTTCTTCTCCCAGAAAAGGGTTATCAATACCGGCTCGCCAGGCGAGGCATCTTTGCGATCCTGATTGTAGCCGATTAAGGTTAGCCCATCGATGTCCTCGTCGGTCGTAAATTGAGGGATCGCACCTGCAGACGAGTCCGGCACTGTTACGTCGATTTCACCGATAACGACATTCGGTCCGATCGCGGCTCCATCTTGCCTGACCAAAGTTAAGGGTTGAAGCGTTTCACGATCAAACAAGGTAAGGACGATGTCGTAACGCCCGGGCGGAGCGCCGACCAGTACCTCGATCTCGCGACTATCCCAGGTCCACTGGCCTGCTAGCCAAAATCGGGAGCGAGCCGTGTCTTCGTAGGTACGGGGGCGTCTGGTTTCCTTGTCGCTCCAGATCATACCTTCTGGTCCAACGAGCCAGACATTGGATTGATAATCGGCCACCGGCGGTTCAACCACCCGCCAGACCAGGTCGATGTCGAAGCTCTGTCCCGCTTCGACCGCATCCTGGCTCAGGTTGTATCCTTCGAGAAGTAATTCTCCCGCAACGATATCAGCCCCGTAGGTCACAGGCAACTGCGTCTCTTGGCGAAGGAAGCTATGACCTGGATCGACGACCGCTGCTTTGAAAACCAGCAGACCGACGCCGGCCACAACCAGCAAGGAGAGGCTCAACCATTTGAGCTGATGACGAGAGCGGTCCCGACCGTGATTACCATCTATCTCGTCGAGATCAGGGCTATCCGGGTCGCTGCTATTTTCTTCCCTCGGCGTGTCAATACCGTCTGCTGACTCGCCCCCGTTCTGATGTTCCGCTCCTCTTATGAACAAGAATACAGAGACGACGACAACCGAGATCGCGGCCGCCACGGAAATTCCTGTCATGACCGCTCGCGATGAGGTCATTCGCCAGGACACATCAACCGTATGTTCGCCCGCAGGCACAGGAAAGGTTATAAGCCCTTCGGGATCGCTGGCCGAGATGGGTACACGTCCTCCGTCTATCGTCGCTTCCCATCCTGGGTAGGCAAAACTCAAATACCGAGCCTGAAAGGAGGAGGGGCTTACGATATCCATCTGACCAGATAAGGAGTTGTAATCAACGCGCTTTATCAAAGCACCCGGCGGAAAGGATGATGTATCGAACCGCTGAGGCTGACGACCGGCGAGGTAATCTTCCTCCAAGGACGATCC
This sequence comes from Promineifilaceae bacterium (SeqCode), assembly GCA_049650305.1. Classification (GTDB taxonomy): domain Bacteria; phylum Chloroflexota; class Anaerolineae; order Promineifilales; family Promineifilaceae; genus UBA11865. The sequence continues at coordinate 19,081 of JBARZW010000274.1, read as the reverse complement.
GGCCGGACGAGTCTTAACGCTCTTTGGAAAGTAGCTTCCGGTTGGATCGACGCCAACTAGCCCGCTGTCATGCTCATAGGCGTGAACCGTATTGATGGTGGGTTGGGCATCCTCTGGACATGTGTGCGGATACAGACCCGGAATGGACTCGACTATGAGAAGTATCGCCGCGGTCATCGTCAAGATTGGGGCAAGCGGTAGGCTCCGGTTGAAAACCCGGAACTTGTCTGGAATGTAGGCGAATGGAACCCCAGCCAGGAAAGCGACCGGTAAGGCTGCCCGGCCGATAAATCGCCACGGAAATTGCACAAATTCGATTAAGGGAAGATTTTCCCAGAAAAGCAACGAGGCCGGAAGAGCCATGAATAGCAGGGCGACCGTCGATAGAGCCATGAAGATTATGTGTCCGCGCCGCTCGCGGGAATGAATCCATTTCAAGCTAGCTAGGCCAAGAAGGCTTAGTAGAATGGGCACCCAACCCAACCGGAGTAAGAGGGGTGGATTCAACAGGGAAGGATCGGCCGGCTCGACAGGAGCAAATATCTCTCCCAAAGTGGCGAAGTTAAATCGGAAATCATTATTGCGGTTGCTTACGGACTGGCTGATTGTAATTTCATCTAGTTCAAGCAAAGCCGGACCCAGATAGAATGCGGCCATCCCCAGTCCCAGGCCGAACAAGAATAGCAACCTTATCGCTAAAGGCTTCCAGTGAATTTTCCCTGACCAGCCAACGCCTACCAGGTAGATGAAAAGGAAGGGGACGAACAAGAAGATGGATATGTTGTGACTCAATGCCAGGAGGGCCAGGGCGAGGGAGGCGACGAGAAAGGAAGTTGCATTGCCCATTAAGATAAATCTACGGCCGGCCCAGAGAATCAGAGGGAATAAGGCCAGAGCCATCGTCTCAGGTTGGTTCCCGCGGACCAATGCATCAATCAATAGATATGGGGCGGCCATATATGCCACGGCCGACACAATTCCAGACCTCGGGCCGAAGACGTCTCGCACCCACAGATACATGAACCATCCGGATGCCAGGATGCTTATGATATAGAAGAGGTTTATCGCTGCCGGCAAGGGAAGCCCCGCCATGTGGGGGAAGAGAGCTAGATAAAGGGGTGGCGCCTCCCGGAAGATGAAGAATGGGTAACCGTATCCAAATGCCAAGTCCGGCAGCCAACGAGCCAGAGGAATTCCACTTTCCCAGGCATGGCGCATGGCAGCAATCCTGTGGTAATGAAGGTGCCCGTCATGGGTGCACGGTACGCTGGCCCATTGAAGCAACGGCGTTATCAGCGGCAAGCCAAGCAGTGTAACTACCAGCAGGTGAACGAGTGCGGAATCGCTGTAGCTGCCTGAGCGAAGTTTCTGAAGAGCAGTCACCACACAACAACCTCGGTCGGATTATTCATGACCAACTGGAACGAATGCCTTGAAAATGACAACCGAAAAATCGATTCCTTCAGTGGAATAGTCCTCAAAAGGAGGGTATCTGCACACGATGAACAAAGGCGGATATCGCCAGACTCTCCCTCGATGAATGCTTATAGATAGCCAAGACTTCGCAATCGTTCCTCAATTTGGGCTTCTTCATCCGCAGTGAGCGCCTTATCATCAACCAGGTCGCCCGCTTCGTGCTCCTCTTCGACGAACGATACCTCCGATGGAGATTGAAAGATCTCCTGCAGCACCTGCCCATCCATCATTCTGGGCACACCTTCACCAAGCATATGCAAGATAGTTGGCGCCAAATCTACAATATCGGCTTCTGCTAATACGCTACCAGACATTATTCCTGGTCCCTCGATGATCAGAATTCCTTCTCGCCTGTGGCAACCGGAGTCACCCCGGATTTGCTGAGTGATGATGTTGCCGTCTGTAGCGAACAGGGGAAAGGCTATCACATTGTAATCGTCGAGGACCAAATGAATATCCGGTCCGTAACGCGTGTATGGTCCGTGGTAAGTTTCCTCACGAAGAATGATACGGCTAACCAGTGGCCGGTCTTCGTCATCGCGAAGGTCCCGCAATGATTCGATAACGGCATCCCGCTGTTCTGAGTAATCGCTTTCGGAAATGATACCTTCTGGTTCACGACCGGCTACATTGAGATAAACCTGACCCACATGCCCCATGCTATAGGCAACGGTTCGGCTCCAGTCGACGTTATCGAAACTAAGGAACTTAGCCACCATCTGATTACGAGTATTTTTTGAGACGCGCGTTGCCAGATTTTGGAGGCCAAGCCGCTCAACCCACCGGTAGACTATCGCTGGGGATAGTCCTCGTTTAAAAGCGGCCGCCTTGATTCTTGTAAAGGGATCGCGTCGCAGTTTTAACAATCCCTTTTCCAGCAGAAATATGTTTAGATTAACAATGCTTTTCAACGGACCGAACCCATGGTCGGACATGACAACGACCGAGGCATCATCGGGTAATTGATTTACAAGGCGACCGACATATTCATCAACCATCTTGTAGCCGTCTCGAATGGCATTCTCAAACGGCGACTGTTCGAAGCGAGGATGCTGGTGGTCCATAAAGCGCCATAAGGCATGCATCATGATGTCGAGGGCAATGAAGTGCACCATAAAGACATCGCACGGCTCGCGCTCCATTAATCTTAGTGCCCAATCCCCATGCGAACGGATCAGCTCATAGATGTCATCGATAAATTCCGCTTCGATTCCAGTTTTGTACTGGACATTTGGCGCTACCCGGTAATCAGCAAGGCCGTCTCCGTGGCGATTTATGAGGTCTTCGGGATAGGAAATACGCCCGTTTTTAGGGCTCAGGATTCCCGAGATCATGAATCCGTTCAAGGGCTGCGGAGGGTAAGTGACCGGTACGTTCAAGACACCTACCCGATAACCAGCATTTGACAGTCGCTGCCATAGGGTAGGTTGTTTGATTTTTGTGGCGTTTACCAGCTGAAAATCGGCACCACTCGGCTGAATAAAGTCAAAAACGCCATGTTTGCCAGGGTTGCAGCCAGTCATAAACGTCGGCCAGGCTGGGCTAGTCACGGGAGGCAGTGTGGAACTCAGGGTGCCAGAAACACCTCCTTGCATAAGCCGCTCTAGATTGGGTAAATGACCCTCCCCGATCCAGGGATGGATCAGGTCAAAAGTAGCCCCGTCAATTCCGATAATTAATAGTCTCATGGACACAGTTTCATGGACACGAATCTTGGAAGAATTGGGTGGTCTGTCGTCAGAGCTGTATACGGTATTGCGGCGCTGAGCACATTATCTATGATCTTGATCCTGAGATTCGGATTCCAACCTGTCGCGTATGTAATAGATAGGTTTATCTTGGCTCTCGTGGTACGTACGAACGACCAGCTCGGCTAGCAATCCCATAACAACAAACTGGACACCCAGGATAATAAGCAAGACCGATAAAGTTAGAAGAGGCCTGTCTCCAATCTGGACGCTTCGAAAACCGTCGGCGCCGCCCTGAATACCTGCCCATACCTTGATACCTGCCAGGTAGAGCCCAATCAGAATACCTAGCGTGACCGAGATGATTCCAACACCTCCGAAGAGATGCATGGGTCTGGCCGAATATCTACGGAGAAAGAGAATCGTCACCAGGTCTAGGATGACGCGGAAAGTCCGGGACAAGCCATACTTTGAAGTACCTGCGACCCTGGGTCGGTGGTGGACTGGAACCTCGGCCATTGTAAAACCAGCTGCCCCGGCGAGTTCAGGGATAAATCGGTGCATCTCGCCGTAGAGTCGTAGATCGCGGACGACCTCCAACTGGAACGCTCTTAGAGAACAACCTCTATCGTGTAGCCTAACCCCTGACAAGCGAGCGATTAGCTTGTTTGCAACGTAAGAAGGCAATCTACGAAGTAGGAAACCGTCTTGCCTATCCTGCCGCCATCCGTTAACGACGTCGTAGCCTTCTTCAAGCTTTTCCAGAAGCAACGGTATATCGGCCGGATCGTTCTGACGGTCGGCGTCAATAGTTACAATAACGTTTCCACGAGCGCGATCGAAGCCGGCGGCAAACGCTGCGGTTTGTCCGAAATTACGTCGAAACCGGATCGCACCTACCTGAGGATATTCCTGGTGTAACTCCTGAATCACCCGAAAACTATCATCCTTACTCCCGTCGTCGATCACGAGCACTTCGTACTTTAGCTCTGAGTCGACAAGTGCGGCTACCATCTCCTCAATAAGGGGACGCAGATTTTCTGCTTCGTTGAGAACAGGTATTACAACGGTAAGATCAAGCGGTGGATTTGGAGGTACTTGTGAATGTGACTGCACGGTTTGATTCAGCGTTTTACTCTGTAATTCGGTCATGGTAGAAGTTGATTCTATCACGCTGATCTCGGGTGACAAGAAGCCGCTCGTTAGTTAGAATGCGAAGTATCGCTGAGAGTATGGCCAATCGATCTGTGAGCATTAACGCGGACATGACAGTTTCGATGCCGGATACGGTTCATCTTGGCTGTCGGACTCTTTTGATAGAAGTCTTCCCTGAGTATTCATTGTAACTTCTCCTGCAAGTGAGAGCTGTTGTGGTAACATGGTGTCCATGGAAGTGTCCGTAATTGCTACCATAAAGAATGAGGGAGAGTCACTGCGGAGATTGCTTGATTCTCTCCTGGCCCAAAGTCGAATGCCGGATGAAGTTGTGATCTGCGACGGCGGCTCAACGGACATTACGATCGAGGTTCTGAAACAATATGAATCGACATTGCCTCTGGTAGTAATATCAGCTCCAGGGTCCAATATCAGTCAGGGACGAAATCGAGCCATCGACGCAGCTAAGAGTTCTATCATCGCAGTGACAGACGCCGGTGTATTACTCAGCAGAGATTGGTTACAAGAGCTGGTTCGACCTATAGAAGAATCTGGCGCGTCAATGGTTGGCGGATGGTTTGAAGCGGATCCATATAGCGATTTCGAGGTGGCTATGGGGGCAACTGTCCTGCCTTCACCATCCGAAATCGATCCAGCGAAATTTTTGCCTTCGAGTCGGTCGGTGGCCTTTAAAAAGAGGGATTGGGAGGTTGTCGGAGGTTATCCCGAGTGGCTGGATTATGGTGAAGACCTGGTATTCGATCTCGCCCTATATGAGATAAACGGACCGTTTTACTTCTCGCCAAAGGCTGTCGTATACTTTCGTCCCAGGTCTAACCTTCGCACTTATGCGCGCCAATATTATTTTTACGGCCGCGGTGATGGAAAAGCAAATCTCTGGCCAAAACGCCATGCCACCCGCTATCTCACCTATTTGATTCTCTTGCCCAGTCTGATTCGGTTCATATGGCTTGGGAAGTGGATCGGTTGGTTGGGTTTGTTTACCGGAATGGGTCTTTATTTTCGCCGGCCCGCCCAACGTCTCTGGCCTATGACGCAGGGATGGTCCCCACCGGCTCGAGCGAGAGCGTTTGGTTTAATCCCATTTATCCGACTGGTCGGTGATTGTGCAAAGATGTTGGGTTATCCGGCAGGGGTGATATGGCGGTTAAGACGTGGTCGACCCATGGGATAAGAACAAAGTAAGCGACTTTGACCCCACAAAAGCCTGATGTTACTATCAGCAACGATAGCGAATAGACAAACCGAGAAGCCGACTCACGGGTCGGCTGTTTTTTTGCAAACACACACGAACCATCAAGAGATAGGACCATCGAACATCACATTTGCTTGTAGAGATCAGCACAATCACCGGCTCTAGGAACTGAACCGCATTTATCATGGTCATTAGAAGAACATCACCAAGGCGTCCACGTCGTGGACCATCGTGCCTGTTGGTTCTCCTAGTATTGGCGGCGCTTGCCGGTGCAATTTACATCATCGCCAATATCGACCAGGCACGAGATCAGGTCGAGATGTTTTTGCCACCACCTACTCCGGAACCGACACGGTCTGCCGCATCATATGCCGCTAGCGCCGCGCTTCTTGAACGGGATGGCGACTATGAAGCCGCTGTAAGTGCCTATGAGCAGGCGATTAAACTCGACGGAAGTCGAGTCGAGTTTTACATTCCACTTATCGAAAGGCTTATCAGGTTTGGAAAACCTGAAGAAGCCCTGTCTTGGGCTGAGCAGGCGGTTATCCTAGCTCCTGAAAGCGACCGTGTGTGGAGCGTCCTGGCGGGTGCGCAACTAATCAATGGTGAACGCCTGGCAGAGACCGGCGATCCGACAAACGCTGACTTGTCCTTCGCCGAGTCTGTCCGGTCAGCTCGATTGGCGGGTGAAATCAACCCGGCGAATGCGGAAGCCTTTGCCTACCTGGCAGGCGCGCTCGCCCAGCTTGGACCAGAACAATACGCAAGAGCGCAAGAGGCGGCCGAAATTGCCCTGACGATGGACCCGGAAAATCCAATCGTTCGCCAACATATGGCCACAGTTCTTGAGCTACAAGGATTCTACGAGTCGGCGATTGAACAATACCAAGTAGCGTTGGATCTGAATCCCGACATTGCCGAGCTATACATCGGACTAGCCTACAACTTCTATGCATTGAACGATATTCCAACAGCCATATTAACTTTTCAGGACGCCTTGGATGCCGACCCGAATAGTGCGGATGCCCTGGACGGATTGGGGTGGATGTACTTCCTGATCGGCGAATATCCAACCGCCGAAGAAAACCTGGCGAAGGCGGTTGAGTTAGATCCCGAGATGGTCCGAGGTCATGCGCATTTGGGCGCGGCTTATTATCGGAACCTGAACTACGATAGCGCTATTCCGGAATTGGAGACAGCCGTCGAGCGCTATAACAATGTTTCGGTGGCAAACTCCACGTATTTCATTATGCTCGGGCTGGCTTACTATTTTACAGATGAAGCAAACTGCGACCAGTCCGTGCCGTTATTCCAAAAAGTGCTGGATACGATTCCCGAAGATATCTACGCTTTAGATGGGCTTGACAGGTGTAGGGCGGCCACCTTGGATTCGGGCTCATAAGCGATCGGGATTAACCCAGATCAGGGAGCTAAAAGGGTCTGCAGAAACCCTTCGTCAGGTTTTGGCAATCGAACCGCAGGAGTGCTAAAAAACGCTTGACATCCCCTCAAACTATGTTAGAATATCCCTTGTAATTAGCACTCGCATGATGAGAGTGCTAAAAATCCATTTTAGCTACAATCAAATCATATTGTAAAGGAGCATTTTCTCTATGGGTAAGAAGCTGAAACCGCTTGGCGACCGACTGGTTATCAAGCCAATAGAGCAGGAAGATATCATGGCCTCAGGACTGGTACTACCAGAGACGGCCAAGGAAAAACCCCAGCGAGGTACTGTAATAGCTATAGGACCTGGCCGGCGCGATGACGATGGCAAACGAATCGAGATGGATGTCGCCGTCGACGACATCGTTCTTTATGCTAAATATTCCGGCACCGAGATCAAAATCGAAGGTGACAAGCTGTTGATCCTGAAAGAATCCGACGTACTGGCCATTCTTGAGGACTAATAGAGCGATTGATTAAGGAGAATAATTCACATGGCAAAACAACTCGTCTTTTCTGAAGATGCCCGCCGCAAACTTAAGCGAGGCGTCGATACGATAGCAACAGCCGTATCCACAACGCTCGGTCCAAAGGGTCGAAACGTTGCTCTAGATAAAAAATATGGCGCGCCCACCATCACTCACGACGGCGTTACCGTCGCGAAAGAGATCGAACTGGAAGATCCTTACGAGAATATGGGCGCCCAATTGTTGAAAGAAGCCGCCACCAAGACCAACGACATCGCTGGTGACGGCACAACGACCGCGACGGTCCTGGCTCAGGCGATCGTCAATGAAGGATTAAAGAACGTAGCTGCCGGCGCCAATCCTATGCTTTTGAAGCGAGGAATTGAGGCTGGTACTGCCGCATTGTCCAAAGCGATTACCGACATGGCGGTATCCATCGATAGCATGGAAGAGATCGCCAGCGTCGCCGCAATTTCGGCCCAAGACATGGAAATCGGCAAGTTAATTGCCGAGGTCATGGATAAGGTCGGCAAGGACGGCGTCATCACAGTCGAGGAGTCACAGAGCCTTCAGTTTGAAACAGAATATGTAGACGGTATGCAATTCGACCGCGGCTATATCAGCCCTTACTTCATCACGGACTCCGAATCAATGGAGTCGGTCATCGCTGATGCCCACATCTTGATTCATGACAAGAAGATAAGCTCGGCCCAAGATCTTGTTCCCATACTGGAAAAGCTAATCCAGACCGGCGAGCGAAACCTGGTTATCGTGGCCGAGGATATTGACGGCGAAGCGCTCGCCACTCTCGTGCTCAACAAATTGCGGGGCACATTGAATGCCCTGGCTGTAAAGGCTCCTGGCTTTGGTGATAGGCGTAAAGCCATGATGCAAGACATCGCGGTTCTGACCGGTGGTCAGGTAATCACCGAGGAGATGGGTCGCAAGCTAGAGAGCGTGCAGATCAGCGACCTGGGAAGAGCAGGAAAGATCATCTCGACCAAGGACGACACAACCATCGTTGACGGCGCAGGCGCCGAAGACCAGATCAAGGGTCGCGTCGAACAGATCAAGGTTGAGATCGATCGCAGTACCTCTGATTATGATAGTGAGAAGCTGCAAGAGAGACTGGCCAAACTCGCCGGTGGTGTTGCCATTATTCGCGTCGGCGCGGCGACTGAGGTCGAGCTGAAGGAAAAGAAGCACCGTGTCGAGGATGCTTTGAGTGCCACGCGCGCGGCCGTTGAGGAAGGAATCGTTCCAGGTGGTGGTGTTGCCCTTATCAATGCCTTACCATCTCTCGATGCTGTGAAAGTGGACAGCGACGATGAGAAAACCGGGGTTAGGATTCTCCGCGCCGCTTTGCTAGCTCCAATGCGGAAGATCGCCGAGAATGCCGGTAAAAACGGCGACGTCATCATTCAGAACGTTCGCACTGAACAGGAACGCGCTGGTGACAAGAATATCGGCTACGATGTCTTGGAAGAGGAATACGTGAATATGATCAAGAGCGGCATCATCGATCCGGCCAAGGTTACCCGAGGCGCGCTCGAGAATGCGGCCAGCATCGCAGCAATGATTCTGACGACTGAAGCACTCATCACAGACCTTCCAGAGGAAGCCTCGCCAATGCCCGGCGGAATGCCCCCGGGTGGAATGGGTGACTTCTAATCCGTAATTACATCATGATGAGACTTTCGCCCTGAATCAGAACGAAAAACTCACCCGCAACATTTTCAATAAAAGGCCCCTCACTGAGGGGTCTTTTTATATCAATCGCCTATAGATGAGCGGTTAAGGGAAACATAGAATATCCTCGATGATAAGAGTGGAGGATAACTGTGACAATCGCCGGTACAACGCCAGCCGGTCATTTTGCTTACCCAGAAAATCCACAGCCCAAACATCTTCCGGACCATAAACACCTCGATAGCATCATGATCGCCATCTGTTCACTCTTCTGCTGGAATGGAAGTTGGACGAGCATTGAGCTTCTCGCCAACGAGCATTTCGCGTGGCTGAGAAAATAGCCAGTGCTAAAGAACAGGATTCCGTCGAATGACACGTTTAGTCGTTTATCCGCGCATCTCTAAGCAATCCAAAATCAAACCTGCTTCGCTACCTGGATTCAGGTAGCTGCCGATAGTAGAAGAAACCCCTGGCATCTTCCTGGTTAGTTTGCTGCCTGTTGTCGATGGCGTTGGTTGGAGTCCACCATGGATACTAGGGAACGAATAGTAATCAGATGACGTCTTTAGAGAGGCAGGTAGAATCGTTCGGGAGGAAACTAGATGTCAATTGAAAAGCGGAAGATTCTTCTTTTGATTTTTACCCTGATAGTGACCGCTGCCTGTACTCCCACAACCGGAAATGACATTGGGACTACGACAGGCACCTTGGGTGCCGGTGAAGGGCTGGCGGGTGAAAGCGAGGCGACCGATGATTGGGGCGATTTATCCTACGACCTTCTGGCGGAAGACTCGGGCGCCCTGAATCCGGACGCGGTCGCGTTCGCCGAACAAGAGGGCCTTTCTCTAGAGGAGGCCAATCAACGCCTGGTGCAACAGCAAACCATCGGCGACATTCAGCCGCTGCTGGCATCCGACCTGTCCGCTACTTTCGGAGGGCTGTGGATTGAGCATCAGCCGGATTATCGCATTGTCATTGCCCTAACCGAGGGCGACCGAGGAACCATCCGGCCTTATATTGAGGATAAAGAATGGGCCGGCGTCGTCGAGGTCAGGACGGTGGACCATACATTGGAAGAATTAATAGCTGACCAGGTCACAGCCAGTCAAGCGGCCCAGAAGGTAAACGTGTCGGTCATAACGGCCGTCGACGTTATCAATAACCGGGTTGAATTAATGGTTGGCAACCCCGAGTTGTTCCTCAATGATTTGGTTAAGGCCGGTATCGATCTTCCCGGGTCCGTGGTGGTCATGGTCAGTGATCCTGGCGGTGATCTGCCCGACACCAACCGAGGCGTCGTCTTTGAGGCGACCGCGGCCGATGGACGGACCATCTACCTCCCCAAACAACCGCCTACCAATGTCAGCATGGCGGCTCTCATGGAAGGCACGCTGTTGGAAGTCAATGGTTGCCTGCGACTGTCGGACGAGTACTACGCCGATGGCTTCCTGGTGCTTTGGCCCTATCACTCCGATATCCGGGAAGCTGGCGATCATATTGAGGTGATCAATGGGGAAGGGCAAGCGGTCGCCCGGGTTGGGGAGCGCCTACGGGCCGGCGGTGGGGCTATGGAATCGTCGCTGAGCGCGACCCGCATCGACGAGACCATCCCCGGTATGCCCATCGAAGGTTGTCCTGGTCCTTATTGGGTCGCCGCTGAATTGGAGACCCTGGTCGAACAGCAAATACCGGATGTGTACTTTGAATCCTTTTCCAGTGGCGGCCGGATATTGGCCCGGTTCGTCAGCCAGTCACGACCAAGCCAAGAAACCGATACCCTCACCGGCGAGTTACAGATAGACGAGGATGGTTGTCTGCGCCTAGAGCAGTACCTCATCATCTGGCCTCCTGGCATTTATTTGCGTGAAGAGCCGCTGAGGATAGTCGGCAGCGGCATCGAGGATAGCGCCCTGGTCGGCGGCACGATCCAGCTCACCGGCGGCGAAAAAAGCGCCGATGACTATCGCTACTTCGACAACAAAGTCAGCTGCTCTGGGCCATTTTGGGGGGTTAACACCATAGCCCTCATCCCTTAGAACGTGCCTGCTCTATCCCAGGGATGCTCTTTTCAGGCTCGAATCGAATCCATAACATCATCGGCGGCATCTTGGCGTAGACCAAGGCTTCATCAACTGACTTATTGCTCTGAACTTGCTCAAACAGGTATTAGCTATCAAACGCGGCATCCAGGTTAAGCGTCCGAGAGCTGCCCTAAGACCGGACTTACTTCCTAGTGTGAACTCAGCTTAGTCTCCCTTTTCCCTGGGGCTTTTCTTTTTGGATGAACCTTTGTAAACTCTGTGCTGGGTTGTCATTTATGTCGCCTGCATCGTGCGCGGTGCATTAGCCAGCGTGTCCTGGCGGAGTAGGTAGACTTAAGATGGGAAAAGTACTAGTCGAAAAGATGCTGCCTGTCTTGAGGGTAACCAAGTGGCCAGAAACGGTTGAGGCCACTCAACTCGGGCGGCAGGCGTACCTCGTCGGTCTGGATAAGGTGGAAGAGTTCGCCGATGATCCAAAGAACTTAACCTCCGCGCTCAGAACCTTCCAATCCGGCGAGTCGCGCCCTTATGCCTATGCCGGGGTAGCCTATACGTTGGTCCGTGCTTCCCTTGAGGGGGACGGTTCATACTCGCAAGAGGGTCTTGATGCCTCGTTGGGCTGGCTCGAGAAAGCCCAGGAATTAGCACCAGATTTGCTCGAGATCAACATGGTCGAGGCTTTCATCTATATCTATGGCGGCCGAATCGAGGATGCGAGGATTATCCTGGACTATCTTGAGACTATCGACGCAACTGATTATCATGTCTTAATGGCTGAGGCTGCCTATTGGTCTCAACAAAGGAAGTTGAAAGAGACGGTCTATTGGCTCGAAAAAGCAATCGCTGAGGCCGATACAGTCCCAAGTAAACTCAGACTAAGGGCTAAAATGGGTGATACCTACCTGAGTTATGGGATGGACGAAAAGGCAATCGAGGTCTACAAAGAAGCCGTCCACTTTGCCAAGGAAAACCCAAAGCTCTGGCACAAAATGAGCATTGCCTACTGGCGTCTTGAGGATTACGATGAGGCGGCCCGGTGTAATAACAGAGCCCTCTCTCTGAGAGAAGATTACCCCGAGGCCTTGAAGATGCAGGCTTCGCTAAAGGAAAGAAAACGCGATACCGGGGGATTGGCTGGCCGGATATTCGGCCGATAAACAACAAGCAGTAAGAAAAATTCACAAAGAGTATTGAGTCGCGTTCTGGCGTTGGTAACTGTCCGTCGCCAGAGGCATTGTCTAAATGCGTTTATACCTGAAGCATCACGGTGGTGATATTTGTTGCCGCATAGCTTTCCTATACTTAAAGTAGGCATGACCTGGAAAAACACTCTTCCCTAAGTGAGACTGAAATCCATAGGTCACTTCAGGGGATCTCTTTACTTACGGATTGTCTAGCAGGGGACTAATTCAAAGGCTGTTCAGGAAGCTCAGAGCTTGAGCGAGCACATCCTCTGGAGCTAGGGGATTCGTGTTGATACTGAGGTTGCAGTTCTCTCGCGCGTGAGCCAGTCGCCTCTCTTGTTCCGCTAGGTCAGAACGACGATAAGTCGTCTTCGGTCGTCTCGCCTTGATTGTCTCGTAGTTGACGTCAAGAAAAATAAGGACATCGGGTTGACCAATCCGCCGCCACATATCAGGGACGAAGGAATGATCCTGGGCGACATGCCGGGCATCAAAGCCCATAGCGCGTAGAGCGGTGACCAGGGTGCTTTTTCCCGAAGCGCAAGCTCCGACAACGGCGACCCGAAGATTGCTTTGATCATCAGATGACATTGGGAACTCTCGTAATGATCAACGCCCCGAGTAAGCGCACAACGCTCCTTGAAATCTCATTTTAAAGGGGCAGACGTCCGTTGAGCCTCCGGGTTTCATCCCCCTGCTTGTTTGTCACGGCGACAGCCATAACGCTGATGTCATCCCCCGGACGTCCCTTCTCTAATTCAACCGCATCATTAAGCAATCTATCGACGATCTGCTGGGGATCCATTACGCCTTCGTCCAACATTTCGATTACCAGGGCCTGGGGATTGAACGGATTAGCTCCACTGATGCTTCCTGCGTGTTGAAGACCATCGGTATAGACCACGATTAACGTTTCTGGTGCCAGAGGGACTTCAGTGATACCGGGCTTTACGTTACGGTTCACACCGACCACGCTTGACGGCTCATCAATGAGGTAGCATCCCCGCTCTCTGGTATGGACTATGACCGGCGCCGGATTGTTTCTTGACACAACCAGGGTTTTGGAGCGGGTATCCACGGACAAAATATTCAAGGTCGCGCTAACCTTGCCCTTTCGATACGTGAATAAATAGTCATTGGCGGCTCTTGCCGCTGCTCCATCACGCACCCCTTCAGACAGAAGCTGGACGGCCTTTCGGGCAACGACATTACTGATCGCTTTTGCTGAGTGACCGCTTCGTTGGCCATCAACCAATACCATTGACAGCCCACCGTGGGGGCGTTCGATCATCTCGAGCGTGTCGCCGCTCTCTCGCGAGGCGTACTTACCTATCTTTGCTGCAGCGAAACGTACTTCCATATCGGTTTCCTATACCAGGCCGAGCAGATTTACCGACAGTCGCCATCCGTGGCCCGAATCGTCGGCAGCTAATCTTTGATCTCCAACTTCGCTAAGCTAGCGACCAGCTTCTTTATACCTTGTTCGCTAAAAGCTACCACGACCTCTTCGTCACTGCCGGTGAGTTTGCTTTCGATTACCACACCTTCTCCAAATTTGCGATGCGTTACGTTCTGGCCTGTGCGGTATTTGGCCTCTGTTAAGACAGGCGGGCGAGGGCTTTCCGATGCGGGAGTTGGGAGGCTCGGTTTGGGAAGTTGCTTCTTCGTGCGACTACTTCCTTGGCGGGATCCTTGGGATGAAGAGGCTGACCAATCCCATCTGCTGGCCTTTTTTATCGTCTTCTGCCGGCGCTGGCCGGTATCGCTGCCTTCGATTAGTTCGACCGGAATGTCGTTTAGAAATCTGGATGGTACTGTTACTTCGGACTCGCCGTAAGAGGTCCGGCGAAAGGCATAGGAGAGGAATATCCGCTCCTGAGCCCGCGTCAAACCAACATAGAACAGCCGGCGTTCCTCCGCAAGTTCCTCCCCATCCGCAAGAGACCGGTTATGGGGCAAAGTACCGTCTACCAGCCCGATAATGAAAACGACCGGAAACTCCAATCCTTTTGCCGAGTGGAGGGTTAATAGGGTAGGTACGTTCGAGCTGTCTTCTAAATTATCGACATCCGACACGAGGGCAACCTGCTCCAGAAACTGGCCAAGATCATGATCTTCATATTCGACCGCGACACCGCGAAGCTCTGTAACATTAGCCCACCGGTCTCTCCCAATTTCAGTTCCATCGTCAAGATAGGTGCGATAATCTACGCCAGACAGGATGGAATCGAGCAGATCTCCGACCGTTATCTGGTCACTTAGTTCGATCCACTCATTTAACTTCTTTCCAAAACGTGAAAGGGAATGATGTGCTCGTCCTGAAAAGGGATGCTGCATATCATCGCGGCGTGCCAGGGCCAACAGTGCTTCACCCGGTTGCCAATTATTCTGGTCAGCCCAACCATAAAACAGTTCAAGGGTTTTTCTGCCGATCCCCCGCGTGGGTGTGTTGATGATCCGGGCGAAACTCACTGAATCTGTATGGCTATACACAAGTCGCAGGTAGGCAATGAGATCCTTTATCTCGCGGCGGCCATAGAAACGGGTGGCCCCGACCAGACGATAGTTCCTACCGGCGCGTACAAATGCCTCCTCAAGAACACGGCTCTGGGCATTTGTCCGATACATAATGGCACAGCTTCCTGCGGGAACATTCTGGTATTCCATCTCGGATATGATGTCCAGAACCGCGTTCGCCTCATCGGCCTCGTTGTAGGCTTCACTTACTCTAATTAGCTCTCCACCTGAGCGATCCGTGAATAGTTCTTTATCTATGCGATCGTGATTCTGGCGAATGACGGCTTTCGCCGCGTCGAGAATGATCTGGGTGGATCTGTAGTTCTGCTCAAGCAAGATTTGCTGGGATTGGGTGAAATGCTCACGGAACCGTGTGATGTTTCTAAAATCTGCGCCACGCCAGCGATAGATGGATTGATCAGCGTCACCAACGACAAATATGTTCTTGTGATAGGCAGAGAGCCTTATCAACAACTCGTATTGGACAGTATTTGTGTCTTGAAACTCGTCAACCAGGATATGCTCATATCTCTGCTGATACCGCTGTAGGATCGTCGGATGTTCATCGAGTAAAAGCACCGTGTTCATCAGCAAGTCATCGAAATCCATGGCATTGTTGGAGACCAATATCTCTTGGTATCGCTGGTATACCCTTCGTGTGACCTCTGAAAAATAGTTATAGGCGGCGAATTCATCGGCGGTCACAATCTCATTTTTTGCATTGCTGATGTTGTTCAACATCCTAGCAGGCTGGAATCTGGAATCGTCGATATTCAGATCCTTAATCGCCTGGGTAACGACTCGCCGTTGATCGTCGGCGTCAAATATGAGGAAGTTAGTGTCATATTTGGATAAGGAACTCGATTCCCTTCGAAGCAGCCGGACACATGTCGCATGGAACGTTCCCAGAGTCATGCCCTGAGGATCGCCGCCGAGTAACAGGCTTACCCGCTGGACCATTTCGCGGGCTGCCTTGTTCGTAAACGTGACGGCCATAATGCGCCAAGGCTCGACTCCCAGCTCTTGAATTAGGTAGGCTATGCGGTGGGTCAGGACACGGGTTTTTCCACTTCCCGGACCAGCAAGGACCAAAACAGGTCCACGTTCCGCGGTAATGGCCGTCCTCTGGGCCGGATTAAGGTTACTTAGTAGTTCCACGTTTCTCGTAACTGTCTGTGCGATGGGCCGAAAATAAAATGGCCCTCATTATAGTCGCCTTATGCCGATTTTGTTAATGTCTTTTTCCAGGCTCAAACGCCTATTTCCCCGGTTTGACAGCGAAATAGCCCTCTGCTAGAATTCGCTCCGCTAGTCGGCCCATTCGTCTAGCGGCCCAGGACGCGGCCCTCTCAAGGCCGAAACACGGGTTCGAGTCCCGTATGGGCCATATAATGAGTCTGGAGGCTTTGCCGTAAACTTGGTGAAGCCTCTTTTTTCGTGACAAAGTAATGCGCGACAGGTATGCTATGTTCCTGTTAACGGCCTATTGTGATTGGTAATATGACCGCCTTCGCTGAAGAGTCTAATCAGGTCATTGACCGGAGCCGCTATCGTCACATACTCTGGTTTTTTGCCCGCGTTATAATCCACCTCGTCTGGTGGGATCTGTTTTTGGGGAGGATTTTCAAAGGTTCAGTACGGCGGAGCCGACCCGATCGATTCCGCCGTCTGTCGCGTCGTTTCCGGGCCCTGGCAGTCGACATGGGGGGCGTAATGATCAAGCTGGGACAATTCCTTAGCTCGCGAGTCGACGTGTTGCCGCCCGAGATCACCGAGGAATTGGCTGGTCTTCAAGATGAAGTACCGCCTGTTCCTTTCCCCGATATCCAGAGCGTTCTGGATGCGGAACTTGGAGACCTTTCAAAACATTTCTCCGAGTTCGAGATGGAGCCGGTGGCGGCTGCCTCTTTGGGCCAGGCGCACCGGGCCTGGTTGGTACCATCCGCTAGCAGGCGAACTAGCCGGGGTCCGTCCGTGGTTGTCAAAGTTCAACGACCGGCAATCGAGGATATTGTGAGGACTGATCTAGCCGCATTGAACGTGGTCGCCAGATGGGCTATGCGATACCGGCCGATCCAAAAGAGGGCCAATGTCCCGGCGCTGATGGACGAATTTTCGACAACGCTATGGGAGGAGCTGGATTACGTATCCGAGGCGGACAACGCCGAGAAGTTTGCCGAGATATTTGCCGATAACGACGATATCGTTATACCAGCCGTCTATCGACAACACTCAACGCGCAGGGTTCTGGTCCTAGAGGATGTCAGTGGCATCAAGATAACGGATATCGATGGCATCATGGCCGAGGGGATTGATACTTCGGAGTTAGCCGAGCTCGTTCTTGACGCTTACTTTCAGCAGATATTCAAGGAGGGTTTTTTCCACGCCGATCCCCATCCGGGCAACCTCTTCGTGCTACCTTATGGCCCGGAAAGCAGGCGATCAGACGGGCGATCTCGTCGGTTCCGACTGGCCTTTGTCGATTTTGGCATGGTCGGGCACATCGAAGATCTTATGGGAGATAATCTCCGTCGCGTCTTGGTTAGCGTCACCCAGCGGGATGCGAGAGGGCTCACAGAGGCGTACAATGACCTTGGCTTCTTTCTACCGGGAACCGACCTGGATCGCATCACGGAAGCCCAGGAGCGAATCCTAGACCAGCTCTGGGGGCGGAATCTACTCGAACTCAGCCAACCGGATCCCCGGGAGATGCAAGAGCTCGGCCAGGAATTCCGAGATCTACTCTTTGAGTTTCCGTTCCAGGTACCCCAGGATTTTGTGTTTTTAGGCCGGGCTCTCGGGATGCTATCAGGTCTCGCGACTCTCCTGGATCCCAATATCAATCCGTGGCATCTGGCGGAGAGGTATGGTCGAGAGATCATCAGCAGCCGGGAAGCATTGGATATCAGCTTCACGGCGCTGGCAGAATGGTTAAAACTATTTATCTTCTTGCCATCGCAATTAAATCGTGTTCTGGTCGCTGCTGAGGGAGGTCGGCTACGCGTCCACACGCAGCCGGATCGATCGCTGGTGCGACAACTAAATCGGATCGAGAGGCGCCTAAATCGCCCGAACTGGAGCCTCCTGGCTGCCGCAACGCTTCTGTCAGGCACCATCCTTTATATCAATGGCGAAGTGGAGCTTGGAATTATCAGTTGGGGATTTGCAGGTTTCTTTTTCTTGCTGACGATCTTGCCAAGAAGCTAGGTGATTTCAGACTGTTTTTTTCGCTGATCCTGGTCGAGGAGGAAGGGGCAGCATTCCGCTCATGTATCCCGACAGATTGGGCTAATCCAGATCCTGATCTACGGTTGTTGCAGGGACGGTTTCCTCTGATGGTTGCTGAAAAAACAGGCTGAGAACACTAAGCAGGACGCCGATGTTGATCATGACATCAGCAACGTTAAAGATCCCTGGCCTAATAGGCGAGGTGATGAAATCAAGAACCTCTCCAGCGGTGACCCTATCCACCAAATTACCAAGCGCTCCCCCGATGATTAATGCCAGCCCAATTCGAAGCGCCCACATCGACCGGGGCACCCTCCTCAGGAAAACGAACATCCCAACGATGACTCCGATAGTAATCCAGCCAACTATTGTCCCAATACCCTGAAACATTCCAAAAGCTATACCACTATTGTAGGCCGGCTTCAACAGAATAAGCGGGTGAATTTCAACACCACCTCCAGCACCGAGGTAGCTCGTTGCCCACCATTTAGTGAGACGGTCAGCCGTGAAAGCAAAGACTATCAGTAGGTATATGAGCATGGGGAGAGCGGAAAGGATTATCTTGATTGGTTTCGATACGAAGGAACCGGTCTGGAAGTGTTTCTATTTATTCCTTGCCCCGATCGAGGAGGTTGCGCACCCTGTTTACGAGCCCAGGAGGCTGCTCCATTCCGATTTTCTGTCTAATTTCAGAGAACGAGGGCTCTGTCAACTTGGTTCCATCTGGGAAGAGGAGCGTTGGCACGCTGGCAAAGCCATTATTCAATTCGATCAGCTGCTGTCGCGCCTCATTATCGTCGTCAATGTCTATCTTGTGTACATCGATCTCGTTTCTCTTGAGAAAGTTTTCTACACTTCTTGATTGAGCACACCATCCGGATGAATATAGCGTGATCTTATTTGGAGATGATTCGTCCATTGTTGTTTTTGAGCTTAAATCGCAAACTATTAGCCTCAGAACAAGGCTGTTGCC
>JBARZW010000273.1:0-36315 GCA_049650305.1 Promineifilaceae bacterium (SeqCode) | reverse complement strand
GATCTCTCGGGAGCATAATTGCGCATATGAGCAGACGTCGCCTTGTTCTTCTACTAAGCATACTGGCGATTGGAGTGTTAGCCTGGCAGCTACCGGCTATATTAAAAAGCATTCCAAGTCGTTACGTTGCCGCCTATCTCCCGGAATCTATTCAGGTATTGGCGGAAAGAGATCATGTCGAATTGCTGCCTACCGCGGCGGTCGAGACGAATACCGCATCTCTCCTCAATCCTGCCCGATTGTCAACATCCGCGGTAACCATCGTTGCCACGCCATCTGCAATAGACGCTGGAAACGACAATCAAGATAGTAATAATAGCCTGGCTGTCGGCGAATTGGAGCAAAGTAAGCCCGATACGTTGGAGAGTAATCCGGAGCCATCTAGTACGCCATCACCGGTTGCGACCGAGCTACCGCTCATCCCGTCATCAAGCCGGCTAGTACCTTTCAAACACCAATTTCAAACATGGAACAACTGTGGTCCGGCAACTTTAGCGATGGGCCTGAGTTTCTTTGGATTAGATCTTGATCAAGAATTAACCGCAGCAGCGCTCAAACCCAATCCGGAAGACAGAAACGTAAGCCCCGGCGAGATGGCTACTTATGTAAACAACGAGACTGACCTGTCGGCGATCAACCGCGTGAATGGTGATGTATATACCTTGAAAAGATTTGTCGCTAACGGCTACCCTGTGATCATCGAATTGGGACTCGATCCCCCTGGCGAATACCGTTGGATGGGCTGGTATGGACATTACCTGCTGGTAGTCGCCTACGATGACGCCAGTGCGCAATTCTGGGTATACGATTCGTGGTTTGGCACAAGCGAAGTGCCGGTTGAAAACGCCGATACCGATGGAAGGCAGGTAAGCTATGAAGATCTCGATAATTATTGGCGGCAGTTCAATCGTAGCTATACGGTCTTGTATCATCCCGAACATGAGCCCGATATTGAGAAGATTATCGGGTCAGACATCGACGATAATTCTATGTGGCTCCGGGCATTGACTATGGTTCGAGACGAGCTCGATGCCGATCCAGACAACGTCTTCCTCTGGTTCAATCTGGGATCGATATATAACGAACTCGCGAATTATGAGAATAGTGCTGCGGCGTTTGACCAAGCCAGGGCAATTGGATTACCCTGGCGAATGCTCTGGTACCAATTTGGTCCGTATGAGGCATATTATCATATCGGCCGCTATGACGACGTCATACTACTAGCAGATGTTACCCTGCTTGACAGACCGTATTTCGAAGAATCCTACTACTACAAAGGACTGGCTCTTGACGCTCTAGGAAGAGACGAAGAAGCAAGAACAAACTTAGAGCAAGCAGTCCGTTTCAATCCTAATTTCGAACCAGCTGCGCTGTTCTTCGATCAATTAGAGAGAGGCAGCTGATCATCATCCGGCTGCGTAATTAAGCTTAAAGGTGTTCTCTCGGCAAGATTGCGGCCTATTCCAAAGAGACTGACACACTCTCGCCGAAACTTTGATGGAGGTTAAGTACACAACGTGCTAAGCAGGCGTGCAAAGCGAATTATTATAGCCATAGGGCTCGTTCAGGTTCTGCTGATCTTGGCCCTGATGGCGTTGCCAGATGTCGTGCTTGCGATCCCTGGTCGATTTCGGGTTGCTTTGGCGGAGCGAAGCCCCGTTTTGAGCGACCTGGCCGAGAATCTTATCGAACAGGTTGCCCCAGTGGATGAGTTTCTTCCCGCACCTGATACCATGGTTGATATTCCAAGAATCACTATTCCGTCCATTTATCATTCGGAAGAACCAGTTTCGACCCAAACACCGTTGCCCACGGCAGCTGCTATTGTCTCTTCAGAGGGTGATGGGCTGGTCGACTCGGAATCGACGCCCCAGCCAACCATTACCAGCACACCAATTCCCACGCCCACTCCAATACCAACCCCCCTCCCGAGTCAGGTGCAACTCGAGGATTTCAATCGAATCCAGCAGAGCTTCAATAATTGTGGACCTGCTAACCTCACTCAAGTGCTTAACTGGTACGGGGACGAAACAACGCAAGCTCAAGCGGCGGCGTATCTGAAGCCAAACGCTGAAGATCGCAACGTTAGTCCCTGGCAGCTTAGCGACTACGTGAACGAGTTTACAGATTTGAGATCTACCGTTCACAGTGGTGGGACACTCGAGATGCTTAAGCAATTCCTGGCAGCGGGCTTTCCGGTGGTGGTTGAGAAGGGATATGAACCGAACACCTCCAGTTCGCAGGGGTGGTTTGGTCATTATCTGACTGTTTTTGGCTACGATGAAGAGAAGCAGGAGTTTTATGGACTGGACAGTTATGTGCAGCCAGACCCTGGGGGCCGTGTAGAGTCGTTTGACTCTATGGAAAAATTTTGGGCTCATTTCAACTACACCTTCTACGTCGTCTATGAGCCAGAAAGGGAAGCGGAGGTGTTCCAAATCCTTGGCTCAGAGCTATTGGAACCTTTGAAGATGTGGGAGAATGCCGCCATGCGAGCGCAGGCAGATATCGATGACGACCCTGATAATGCTTTTGCCTGGTTTAACCTTGGTACGAGTCTGACTAGAATCGGTGAGATCATCGGTGACGCTTCGTATTATAATAATGGATCTTTAGCTTTCGATCAGGCCCGGTCAATTGGCCTGCCGCCTAGAAAGCTTTGGTACGAACACCGTCCTTATCTGGCATATATGAAAACAGGTCGCTACGAGGACATGATCGATTTGGCTGAGGCCGTTTTATCCACGCAGGGTGGGAGAAATGTCGAGGAAACCTATCTTTATATGGGTCACGCCCTTCTTTTCCAGGGAGATGTGAGGGGCGCAAGGGAAGCCTATCAACGTGCTATCGAGCTAAATGAAAACTTCTATCCAGCAGAGATCGCATTGCAGTCAATCGGCTGAATCTAACCTTTCTTCCGCCTCATTTGACCCAACCTTCTCACCTTTGTAACCCAACACCTGGAAGTTCATCTTATTGCGGACACCATTGGCATCAACTACAATGAGTGGCAAATTTCCAGATACATAAGGGAAGTGTTATGGACGTAATCCAGGACCTCGAATTCAGAGGTCTCCTCTATCAAGTTACGGATCGCGAAGCATTGGTCCGACGCCTGGCTGAAGGTCCGATCACGCTCTACAACGGTTTCGACCCAACTGCTGACAGCTTGACGATTGGAAATCTGGTAGTGATCCTCTTGCTGCGTCGTTTTCAGTTAGCCGGTAATCACCCAATTGGCGTTGTAGGTGGTGGAACTGGCCTCATCGGAGATCCCAGCGGTAAGAGCTCGGAGCGACAGCTTAATGAGTCTGAGGTCGTAGAAGCTTGGACGGCGAAAGTAAGAGATCAACTTGCCCGGTTCTTAGATTTCGATGTGAAGTCAAATCCCGCACGGATCGTCAACAATTATGATTGGCTGAGTATATTGGGCACTGTCGAATTCTTGCGAGATGTTGGAAAGCATTTCCCGGTAAATTACATGCTGGCTAAGGAGTCTGTGAATTCTCGCCTCGACGCGGGTATATCTTTCACAGAATTCAGTTATATGATCATGCAGTCCTACGACTACCTATGGCTCAACCGAAATATGGGTTGTGAATTGCAGACCGGTGGCAGCGATCAGTGGGGAAACATAACCGCAGGTGTAGATCTCATTCGCCGATCACATGGAAGGTCAGTTTTTGGTTTGACCAGTCCGTTAGTGACCAATGCCGATGGGTCCAAATTAGGAAAGACCGTGCTCGGCGCAATTTGGTTGGACGACCAACTGACAACACCATATCAATTTTACCAATACTGGATAAACACGAGCGACGACGATATTATCCCATACATCAAGATTTTTACATTCTTGTCTCATTCCGAGATCAAGGATCTCGAGAGCGAGGTAAAGAGCAACCCCTGGGAGAGAGTTGCCCAGCGGACGCTTGCCGAAGAAGCTACAACGCTTGTGCACGACAAACAGGCGATGAATCGTGCCGAAAATATCTCCCAAGCACTCTTCTATGGTAAGGTGTCAGATCTAACCGCGAAGGAGATTGAAGAAGGCCTGCACGACGTCCCGACACACGTGATCGAAGGAGATAACAAAATCAAGCTGGTCGATCTGCTTGCCGAGGCGAAGATTTCTCCATCCAAAAGACGGGCTCGCGAAGATATCGTAAACGGCGCTATTTCTGTTAACGATCAAAGGTGTTCAGATTTGGACAGGCTAGTCATTCCCGCCGATCGCCTTGAGGGACTATATATCGTGATACGGCGTGGAAAGAGTAAATACCATCTGGTCAAATGGATCGTATAACACAAATAATCCCGTGTTAATGAGCAATAGGGCTCGATACTTGGTACCTAATCGGTGAGCCATCTTATCCTTATCAGGCATTCCAATTCGCGGATCCAGACCGATCGCCCCGCCAACCAATGGCGACTAAGTGATCTGGGAAAGGAACGCGCTCGAGGTCTATCACCCATCCTCGCCCAATACAATCCAACTACGTTGTTCTCCTCGGACGAACCGAAAGCCATCGAGACCGCAACTATCGCCGCTGAAGTCCTCAACGTAACGAACGTAATTGTTGAGGACCTACATGAACACGAACGCATTAATGTGGGTTGGACAAATGAAGAGCAATTTGAGTTTCAGGTATCGGAGTTCTTTGCGAGACAGGATGAGCTAGTATTCGGAGAGGAGACGGCAGTCCAGGCGCGTTCACGATTCAACAATGCTGTTCGCAACCTTCTTTTGTATCATCCAGAAGATACTGTTGCCGTAGTGTCCCACGGCTCCGTGATGACATTGTTCGTTAGCAGTTGGAATGAAGTTGACCCCTTTCAATTTTGGCATTCTCTAGAAATGCCATCGGTGGTCACAATGTCCCGCCAAACCTTCATGCTCGAGGCAGTTCTGTCTGTAGATACTAGTCAGAAATCAGAATTATCGACGATTTAATCCACCCTATAAACCAGGTATAATTGTGATGGACTTCACTATAACACTAGGAGGTGTGTAAATGGCTCAGAAAATTAAGGTTACATATTCTACCTTAGCCAGTTCGGATCCCTTGCTCGACCAGCTCTATGACGAGGCCGTAGCAAGAGCAAAAAAGAATTTTGTCCAGACATTCCCGATGTACATAAACGGGGAGGAACGGTTTGCAGAGAATACTTTCACTAAAGTTAGCCCAGTAGATAGGGGTATGGAGATGGGCTTGTTCCAGAAAGGCACCGAAGAAGATGCCCTAGATGCCCTAAGTGCCGCTAGAGCAGCTTTCCCCGCTTGGCGCGATACGCCGTGGGAGGAGCGAGTTGCTATCTTGCGAAAAGCAGCCGATCTGATTAGCGAGCGCTTGTTCGATATGGGCGCTGTAATGTCCCTGGAAGTAGGAAAAAACAGGCTCGAAGCATTAGGCGACGTTGAGGAAACTGCCGATCTGATTCGATTCTGTTGTGATCAGATGGAAAAAAACGAAGGCTATTCGATCACCATGAAATCGGAGAGCCCCCGGCATCATAATCGGAGCGTGCTAAAGCCGTATGGTGTGTGGGCAGTAATAGCTCCATTTAATTTTCCATGTGCTTTGGCTGGCGGTCCATCTGGGGGCGCGCTAGTGGCCGGTAATACCGTGGTGTTTAAACCGGCGACCGATACGCCCTATACGGGCTGGCTCCTAACGACCTGTTTCCGAGATGCGGGCGTGCCCAAGGGAGTTTTCAATTTCGTCACTGGAAGTGGTAGGACGGTTGGGCAAGCCATTCTTGACAGCCCAGAAGTTGACGGAATCACGTTCACGGGAAGCTATGATGTCGGTATGCACATCATCCGGTCTTTTGCCGGCAGCCAAATACCTCGGCCGGTTATAGCGGAGATGGGTGGGAAAAATCCAACAGTTATCAGCAAAAAGGCGGACCTGGATAAAGCCGCTCTTGGTGTGATGCGTTCTGCTTTTGGGCTTCAAGGTCAGAAATGCTCTGCCTGCTCTCGCGTATTTGTTCACAATGATGTCAAAGACGCCTTCGAGGATAAGTTGATAAAACTGACCAAGAAGATAAGCGTGGGTGATCCTACGATAAAAGACAATTGGATGGGGCCAGTTATCAACAACAGCTCCTATGAGGACTATCAGCGATTCGTAACTGATCTCGACAACGACGGAAATATTCTATACGGTGGTGATATTTTGGATTTGAACGGCTATTTTGTCATGCCGACGGTAGTTAACGATCTACCTGAGGATCATGTACTCTGGAAGCAGGAGATGTTCTTACCCATCGTGACCATTGCCGGGTTCGAAGATCTCGATAGCGCGATGGCCAAGGCCAACGATGTTGAATACGGCCTGACTGCGGGATTTTTTAGTGAAGACGAAGACGAAATAGAGTGGTTCCTGAACAATATTGAAGCTGGCGTTCTATATGTCAATCGAGATACTGGAGCGACGACGGGCGCCTGGCCTGGATATCAAGCCTTTGGTGGTTGGAAGGGAAGTGGTTCAACTGGCAAAGCGGCCGGCAGCGTCTATTACGTACAACAATACATGCATGAGCAAAGCCAAACAGTTGTGGATTAGCATACTGCGATCGGAGATTGGGTGTAAATTGCTCAAATGATTCACTCCCAATCTCCATCTTCAATCCCCCTATGAGCGAAAACAAACTCATTACCATGCATGAAGCGGTGGACCGCTTCGTTAGTGACGGTACGACGATTGCGATAGAGGGCTTTACAGCCTTTATCTGCTTCGCCGCTGCTCATGAGATCATCAGGCAGAAAAAGAAAGATCTGACCCTCTGTCGCCTCACACCTGACTTGATCTATGATCAAATGATAGCTGCGGGTACGGCCAGGAAACTCATCTTCAGCTATCTAGGAAATCCAGGCGTTGGCAGCCTACACTGCATTAGACGGGCAGTTGAGAGAGATATTCCCAGAGCTCTTGAGGTCGATGAATATTCTCATTTCGGAATGGTTGGACGGTATATCGCCGGAGCCAGCAACTTGCCGTTTTTCCCCCTTAAAAGCTACTTCGGCAGTGATTTACCCAACGCCAACGCCAACATCCAATTCATTGGCAGCCCGTTTGGAGATGACCAAGTCGCCGTCGTTCCCCCATTGAATCCGGATGTGGCCTTCATCCACGCACAGCGTGCTGATATTCAAGGCAACACACATATTTGGGGATTAATTGGAGTTCAAAAGGAAGCTGCTTTCGCCTCTAAGAAGGTGATAGTCGTAGTTGAAGAAATTGTCGAAGAATCGGTGATTCGGCATGATCCGAACCGTACGTTGATTCCAGGACTAATTGTTGATGCTGTCGTTCACGAACCATTTGGAGCCCATCCCAGCTATGTTCAAGGCTATTACGACCGTGACAACCCCTTCTACCTGGATTGGGACCGAATCTCAAGAGATCGCGATTTAACCGAAAAGTGGCTCAAGGAATGGGTGCATGACGTTCCAGATCGCGGGACCTATATTGAGAAACTTGGTCTTGAGAGGTTTGACAACCTCAAACCAGGTGAGATGCTAGCTGGCCAAGTCAACTATGGATCATACAGCTGAGGCCCTAACCCCAACGCGTCTTGAGCACCGCCGGAGAGATTTCCAAGTATGCAGCGCATGAATGAAACGATGGATTATACGCCTTCAGAATTGATGATTGTTAGCGCGTCTCGCGCTCTTCGAGGCAGCCGAGTTGTGTTCGTGGGCGTTGGCTTGCCCAATATCGCCTGCAACCTGGCCCGTAGGAGTCACTCTCCGAGCCTTGAGCTTGTATACGAGAGCGGGATCTTCGGCGCCAATCCAGCCCGACTGCCCTTATCTATTGGTGATCCTACCCTGGTAAGCGACTCGATGTCTGCCGTGAGCATGGCGGACTTGTTTATGCTGTACCTACAAGGAGGATTGGTCAATGTTGCCTTACTCGGCGGAGCGCAGATAGATAGGTTCGGGAACCTAAACTCAACGATAATTGGTCCATACGAAAGACCAAAGGTGCGCTTACCTGGATCGGGTGGGGCCTGCGAGATCGCCATCAACGCCCAGAAGGTGTTGATAATCATGCGGCTGAAAAGGCGTGCTTTCGTTGAGAAGCTGGACTTTCTTACCAGCCCTGGACACCTTGAGGGCGGTGATTCAAGAAAGAAATTGGGTATTCTCGGCGAAGGACCTGAACTGGTCATCACTGACCGGGCTCTATTCACCTTCTCGAAGTCGACGAAAGAAATGACCTTGGCAGAATTAGCGCCGGGAGAGTCAGTGGAAGGTATTATGGCCGAAGTTAGTTGGCCGCTTCATGTTTCGCCCGATATCAGGGAGATGGATCCTCCTGGAAAAGACGAGTTACGCCTTATCCGGGAGAAGCTCGATCCTGATGGTATATATCGTTAAGAGATAAACCATGGAAGGATACAGTTTTCCACGCGGTAACGTTTTCTATAGAAAGGCTGGCTTTGCCCGGCCGAAGATCTCCCACGGTCAGGGTATTTATCTCATTGATGAAAGTGGGAAGCGCTACATAGACGGATCGGGTGGAGCTCTAGTTGTAAACATCGGTCACGGCCGTCCCGAAATCATTGAAGCTATGAACCGGCAACTGCAAAAAGCTGCCTATATTCACGCGACCATGTTCACTAGCGACGCCTTAGAATCATACGCGACCGAATTGTCACAAATAGTCCCCATCGACAATCCGCGATTCTATTTCCTAAGTAGCGGCTCGGAAGTAGTTGAGGGAGCCATTAAGCTGGCCAGGCAGATCCAACTAGCTCGTGGTGAGATCGATCGAAACCTGGTCATCGGCCGTCACCAAAGCTACCACGGTATGACCCTGGGCGCTTTAAGTGTAAGCGGGCGTCCCGGATTACGAAAGCCATATCTCGGCATGATGCGAGATATGCCCCATATCGACCCACCATATCCCTATCGGTATCCGTCGACGGGCGAAGAGGTTGCTTCTAAACTCGAAGAAGAGATCTTGCGCCATGGTGCTCATCGCATTGCTGCGTTTATCGCTGAGCCGATTAGCGGTGCTGGGCTTGGGGCCATTGTACCGCAGTCTGAATATTGGCCCATTGTGCGGCAAATCTGCGATCAATATGGCGTCCTGCTCATCGCCGACGAAGTAATGGTGGGGTTTGGAAGAACGGGCAAATGGTGGGCTATCGATCATTGGGATGTTTCGCCTGATATCCTCGTGACTTCAAAAGGCGCGGCCAGCGGTTACTTTCCCCTGGGATTCATCGCGACAAACGGCGACCATGTCGATCTCATCCTTCACAAGCTCGGGGATTTCAATCACGGTGGTACGTTCAGCCATCATGCCGTTGGCGCTGCAGCCGGACTGGCTACTCTTCAAATCCTTCAGAAAGAAAAGCTAGTAGCCAACTCCGCCCGAATGGGAACTCTCCTTGGTGCTCTACTGGAGACGTCTTTAGGGGATCATCCACACGTCGGAGATATTCGCGGCCGTGGACTTTTCTGGGCTGTCGAATTAGTCAAGGACCGTCAAACCAAGGAGCCGTTTGGCGTAGAAGATCATCTGGCCATGAAGATCTGGCAGAAAGCTTTCGACCTCGGTATGGTGATTTATTACTCTCAAGGCTGTGCTGACGGTCGGAACGGCGATTTGGTCATGGTCGGACCTCCCCTCGTTGTCAATCAGGAGCAGGTCGCAGAAATCGCGAACATCCTAACAGCCGCGATTACCGGCACCGTTTGAATGGGCAATCCGGTGTGGCATCTCCGCGCTACGCCCCCCCCAGATTACGTGCGAACTAGATAATAAGCGATCCGGTCGACCTTGACCCTACCCCCGCGGACCGGTCGAACTGTTTGAATATTCGTATTCGGTGGATGACAGCCAATCCCGGGTGATATCCGAGCCGATACTAGCCCTCTCCAATCTTGTCCAACTCAGGCGTTTGAGAAAGTTTACCGTTTCGGGGTCTGGCAACTCTACTAGGGCCCCACAGTGTGGGCAATCACCGCTAACTCCGTCCATATCAGTATAGATAGCATAATGGGGATGTTTTATCAGGCCAACAAGGGCGTCTTTCGCTGCCTTGTAGTTATTCTCATCCGGCTGACACACCATGTAATAGAGATCGGCGCCACAAAAACAATCAAAATGAATAAAACCTGATTCAGTCATATATGTCTCCCGATCTCCAATATCTACTCGTATCATCTCGGTCAGCGCCGAAGCTGACTACTGTTTCAGAAACAGCGACTCGAAAAGTAGCCGTTTCCAGGTTGGATATTCAACTTAAGCCGTCAAGGCCGGCACTTCCACAGGCACTTCTTTCTCAATGGGCAGGGAAATGACAAAACTGCTTCCCTTGCCTAGCTGACTGTCACACCAGGCCTTTCCGCCATGTCTTTCTGCGGTCGATTTAACGAAAGCCAGGCCAAGACCCTTCCCCTTCCGGTTAGCGACACGAGCCGCGGGTGCGCGATAAAACATCTCAAAAACGCGCGTAATCTCGTACTCAGGTATGCCAGGTCCTCTGTCTTCAACAGAGATGAGCAAATCATTTCCTACGACGCGTACTCCAACGGCGATAGGACCACTATCTGGGGCATACTTGATCGCATTGCTCAATAGATTCCTGAGCGATTGCCTGAGAAGGTCAGGATCTCCGACGATTGGGGGATATTCGCTCCCCATGTGTAGTTCAATTGATGTCCCTTGTTCGCCTGCATGCTGTCTAAATTCCTCGACGACAGCCCGGATAAGGTTTTCAATTCTGAACTCGGTCATCGCTAAAGCGATTCCTGCATCCAGACGTTGCAGGTCAAGTAGCGTCTCGATTAACGAGGTCATCTCCTCGATACCAGAAACGATTCGGCCGAGCCACTCCTGCTGTTTTGGTTTTAACTCACCCTGGGTAGGAATTAGCGCCGCGTAATTGGTCATGTAAGCAAGCGGGCTTCGAAGGTCATGGGACACATTAGAAACAAATTCCGACTTTAAGGCGTCAATCTCCTTGATATGGGTAATATCATGAAGAACGGCCACCTTGCCCGCTTCAAGTACCGTTGACCCGTTGAATCTGGCGAACGCACAATCTAAAATTCGCCCGTCTTTGATCTTGATTTCCAGTCTACCTTGCGGCGCTGCGCCGTTGTGCAGAGCATCAACCAGCGCTGGCGCTTCGATGACGTTTTCTATTGACCGTCCTATCGCCTTTCGCGCCTGTACACCGAAATAACCCTCCATAGCCGAATTGAATAAGAGAACCTTTCCATCATCATCGGTAGCGACGACAGCATCGGCCGTACTTCCCAAAATGGCGGCCATACGTCTACGGCTGCCTTCTACCTTCGCTAATAGAGAAGCATTCTCAATTAGCGTCGAAGCGTGACCGGCAAGAGTTCGCAGTAGCCGAAGTTGGCTCGCTTCCCAATAATGAGGGCTATCCCGCCACACGTACAGTACGCTGTGAATATCCCGGCTTTCAAGGCATATCGCGGCTATTGAATTTGGTAGGACATGGTTGTTACCCGATGCACCCAACGTCTCTTGAACTTCTTGTGGCGTGCGGAGAATTAACTCAGGTCTGCTACGGAGAAGTCGTACAATCGTCTTGTCTAATAGAGCCATTGATTTCCTGGTAGAACCCGTGCTGAAAGTCAATGGGGCTCTATCATCGGCGCTGGTCATCACCACCCGAGCGCCGGTAGCATAAGTACCTCGCTTAAGACCGGCGAGTAAAACCGGCATCGCTTCGTTCAGATCGAATGACCGTGAAACCTGATCGCTAACGTTGAGCAGCAGACGCTGTTCCTCGAGACGTTGCTCATGCATAATCTGGAGTCGCCGCACCGCGCGTACCAAGCCATCGATCTCATCATGTCCATTTGTCTTGACAGAGACATCCGAACTGGTGCGAGCTGCCTGTAAAGTCGAGTCGGCAATCTGATTAAGGGACTCACTTATCGTCCGAACAACCGTGAAAAGAACTGCTGCAGAAATGATCACCGCCCCGATAAAGAGCAAGGCGCCTTTTCCGAGAGATTCTAGGCTTACCTGAATAAGCGTCTCTTCTGGCACGGCCATATTGATGGTCCAACCATACTCAGGTATATCAGCGGAATAAATGATATCCTGGCCGGCTGGATTACTACCGTCGGCTTGATTCTGCGAACTGTTGGCACTCCCCCCCGCTGAACCGCTCGTTCCGACGGGTCTTGTTGGACCGAGAATCGATCCTCCATCACTGTTGACGATATAAAAATCGCCGCCATCAGGAAGATTCATGCTGCCGGGTATCGCTCCGGCAATAGAAGCTGGCGCGATCCGACCAACAATGGCGGGACCAATGGAAAACTCATCAGGAACACGAGAGATGAATTCGATATACGTCCCGTCTGACCCGTCTTCGGATATCGTGATGGTGTCGCTTGCGCCCTCTTCAATGACCTCCGCGAGCGTTTCGCTCTCGGAAGCCGTAAGGTCTAAAGGGGCGCCAAAAATCGGGTGGAGCCCAATACCAATAGTATCGCCTCTAAGAATGAAGGTGCTATCGAATCGCTCAACTAGGGAATCAATGATTTTAGAATCAGGACCTGAGGCAGATGAAAGCAATGTGGACAATTCGCTATTTGTCGATATCCAACCTAACCATTCACTTTGAGCAGCCAGGTAATCACCTATCGAGTCAGCAGCAACCTCAGTCTGTTCCTGCATCTTATCGGTCATGGATGTTAATGCCGTTTGGCGAGCTATCGCATAACCCATCACCAATAGCAGGACACCAATCAGACCTATTAACATCAGGTATGTCGATGCAAGTTTCCGGTTAAGGGTTGTTGAGAATGGGGAACGAGAAACACCGGTATGCTTCCGAGCGGAAGGTGCGATCGACAGGATCAGCCAGACAAGCAAGCTGGCAAATAACGCATTGGCTATCAGAAACGGGGCCTGTACAAATGCTGTCGCCATCGCTCGATCGAATGACAGCAGACCACCCAATAAGATCGATCCCGTCGCCCACATAGCGAGGACGACGAGGAATATCTGCAGAAAGGCGCCGAGGAATCCGGCGATAGCCGGTTTTCGCAACCAGGTATACAGACGTCCCGCATACTGCTGATACATGATTCCAGCAACAAATGTGGCGACAAAAACTGGAATAAAGAAGTCGTATATCTGGTGTGTCGCCCAGAGACCTTTCCCGATTCCAAAAGATAGTGCAACCAGAAAGGCACCGGCAGGATTGACAAGGGCTCCGACCAGGATAAATATCGCCAAGCCAAGAGGCGAAAGTGGTATCGATTGACCGGCAGGAAGAAATTCAGTACTAATAGGGACGAGATAGCTGAGAGGTACTTGATCGATTGAACCGATCAAAAATGCGAGTACGCAAAAAATGGCGATAATCAGCCAGCTTCTTAGACTGAGCGATCGCCACTGCCCTCGCAGGGCGACAATTAGCAAGATCGCGCCGAGCGCAAACAACGCAAGAATCGCATATCCGACTACGGATGACGGGGGAACCAGATAGGCTTCTGCTAGCCAGTTATCCAGGCTCGTACCAAATGCCAAAGCTGCTACGTATATCGGCTGAATGGACACAGGACCCTACCTAATATCTTCACCGAAGGCCATCCGGCTCTACTATTAAACCGGATAAACCAACTGATTTCATTCGAATTAGCAATTTCAGAACTGGCTAAGAGGACGGTGCGTTCAAATGTACCCATGAATGCCGCTATCATTGTTAAATGAAGATAATAAAACTGCTGAGTCAACTCACAAGAAATGATCTAAATGACAACTGTTCCGAAATTCCACTCCTCAATCGCACCTAGTGAGTTCCTAGGGACGCTCGAAATTCAGACTACCGGACATAAATTTCATCAAGATCACGTGAATATACTCTTGACAACACGAAAACGGCAAACTTCCAGCGAGCATATTATGTCATGTTTCAGTTGTTTAGGCAAGTATTAATTTACCATAATGTTCTTTTTGCCCGTCCTGTCGCGCGAGTAGCGACTCCATTCTTCGGACTGTGGGGATGTCTGAGACCTGACAGAGCATCCTTTCAGTCATCGAAATGTGGGGGTGAAGAATCGCTTTTGGTCCAGAGCAGAGATCCAGGCTCCCAGAAGGAATAGCCAAATGAGTCGGTTGGCGAGGATTTCTCAGGTTTGCCAGCTGAGCAGTATGGTAGGTTTAGTTGTGAATGAATGGGATTGGGGTTAGAAAGTGATGTACTGGACTAGCAACCAGAAGATGACGAGGCCAGCAGCAGCAAGGGCCGTGATTATGAGGGCCTGTGTCCCGACTCTCCTCTGCTCTTGCCGTCTCTTTCCGTCAAATAGGAAGGAGAGGCCGATTAAAAATGCAGCCACTGGACACATTATCAATAAGGGGATCCAGATCCCCATATCTAAGATCAGGCGTAGGACTAGTTCCGTGGCCTCATCTGGCGACAACGATCATTCCTCCACTTCCCATTGGTGAAACGCGCCAGTTCCTGTGTACCAGCTTTCAAGATCATTACATAATATATCACACAGAAAGAGTAACTGTCACATATTATCGGCAGCCAACTTTGCATTTCAGTCAGAATTGATGATTCTTATTTACATTATGTCTACTTATATTAAGCTTTTATGGTTTTTGTTTTCCATACTCTTAAAGATCGATATCCAGAAAGAAATATGCCCCAAAATAACCTCGTGGTCCTTGGTTGAAGTCCTGGGTGTGCTATAATCCTTGCCTGATCTCGATAGTCGGGCAAGATATTTCCAGCAAGCAGTCTTGAATGGGGAAGTAGGCCTGGATGGTAGTCAGAGGATACCTTTTCTTTTTGTACTGGTATTCCAATATCCATCGAGACTTGGCGAATCGCATCATGAAGAGAAGTGAACATCTGCGCCAGAGTATTCTGGCGCAGGTTGCTGAATACTACAATGAGACTTTCCAGGATCGGGAGTTTATTCCCGGTAAATCACGGGTACATTACGCTGGACGTGTGTTCGATGCTCTAGAGCTGCAGAATGCCGTTGGCGCTGCCCTTGACTTCTGGTTGACCGCGGGACCTGAGACAGCAAAGTTTGAGAAGCGATTAGGGCAATTCCTGGGTATACGGGAAGTTATACCGGTTAACTCCGGTTCATCGGCTAATCTAGTTGCTACGACAGCGCTGTGTTCGAAACAATTTAGAAGCGGCTTGAGGCCTGGCGATGAAGTCATTGTACCAGCGGCGAGTTTCCCAACGACTGTAAACCCGATTATACAGAACCAGCTCATGCCGGTTTTCGTGGATAGCTCAC
Source organism: Promineifilaceae bacterium (SeqCode) (assembly GCA_049650305.1). Taxonomy (GTDB): domain Bacteria; phylum Chloroflexota; class Anaerolineae; order Promineifilales; family Promineifilaceae; genus UBA11865. Next base: position 21,029 of record JBARZW010000273.1, on the reverse strand, counting down.
TAAGCGATTACAATCTTGATCCGGTTCAAGTCGCCGAAGCCATTACTCCCAAGACGAAAGCGATCATATTCGCCCACACCTTAGGAAATCCGGCCGATATGGATGAGATCATGACCTTGGTTCGGGAGCATGACCTGCTCTTAATAGAAGATGCTTGCGACGCTCTCGGTTCAACATGGGATGGTAAACTTTTAGGAACATTTGGTCATTTTGCCACGCTTAGTTTCTATCCGGCCCATCACATGACGGTTGGAGAAGGTGGCGCCGTTTTCACGAGCAGTCGCAGGCTCGCTAAAATCGCCCGTTCAGTTCGTGATTGGGGAAGAGATTGTTGGTGTGGCTATGATGATCCTCCTGACGGCCGTTGCAATCAGAGATTTGAACGTCTGGTACCGGGAATGCCCGGCTTCTACGATCATCGCTATCTATATACGGAGATAGGATACAACCTGAAGCTCACCGACCTGCAGGCAGCCATCGGTCTGGCTCAGCTGGCAAAGCTCCCCGGTTTTATCGCCAAGCGAAAGCAAAACTTCGGCTACCTTTATCAGGCATTACAGGATTATAGCGAACATCTGATACTGCCTTCCTGGCAGGAGAAATCTGATCCTTCGTGGTTTGCTTTCCCATTGACCGTCCGTGATTCAGCTCCTTTCGAACGTTATCACCTTACTCGCTTCCTCGAAGAGAACAACATTGAAACGCGGCCATTATTCGCAGGAAATCTTCTCATGCAACCCGGTTACCGTGATATAATCTATCGCGCAGTCGGCGACCTGCCAGTTTCGAATCAGATTTTGCGAAGCACCTTCTTCGTCGGTATTTACCCGGGCCTAGACCATCCGCAGTTAGATTATGTGGTCGAGATTATTGATGCGTTCTTCCGAAAGTTATAGTTCTTTTGCAAGCGATTAGCTCTAATGATGCAAGACTGTCTGATGCAATGAAGTTATCGGTAATCATGTGTTGCTTGAACGAAAAAGCAACGATACTTGAGGTAATAGAGAACACGAAGGCGGTTGATCTCGGCCCGGACTGGGAAAGAGAGATCATCGTCGTTGACAATTACTCCACCGATGGGACACGCGAATTGCTTCAACAGATCGAAGACCCGGAGATCTCGATCTACTATCACGATAGCAACTTGGGCAAGGGCATGTCCATTCGCACGGGCATTGCCAATATGACCGGTGATTACATGTTGATTCAAGATGCAGATAGTGAGTATGAGCCAGCCGAACATTCGAGGTTCTGCCATCTTGCATCGGAAACCAACGCAGCCGCGATATTTGGTTCTCGTGTATTAGGTGGTGATGTTAAGTACGAATACGCCAGTGCCTACTGGGGAGTCCGATTCTTAACAGCGATGGTCAATGCGCTCTTTGGTGGTCACCTAACAGACGTCGCTACAGCAACCAAAATGGTGCGTTCGGACGTCGTTAAGAGCTTGAACCTGACCTGTACTGGCTTCGATTTGGATTTCGAAATGCCAGATAAGATCCTCCTCTCAGGCCACGAGATTCTAGAAATTCCCATCAGCTATGATCCTCGGACATATGATGAGGGGAAGAAGATCAAAGCTAAGGATGGTCTCAAGGCCTTGTTCATAATGTTCCGCGATCGTCTTGGCCTATCACCCGCGCGACTCAATGCGGAATTAGAGGTTTCTGTTGGCACCGAGAGTGCGGAATCAGGCGTCTAGCAAACAGCAGTTGGTTGGCCAGACAAGATTGTATTAGGGGTATCTCCATGCAAATAGTTATCACCGGGTCCATTGCCTTTGACTACCTGATGTCCTTTCCTGGTAGATTCAGTGACCATTTGCTTGCCGATCAGCTGGACAAAGTAAGTGTCAGTTTCCTCGTCGACTCAATGCGCGTGCAACGGGGAGGCGTCGCTCCAAATATTGCCTACACAAACGCACTTCTCGGAGGGAAACCACGAATCATGGCTTCGGCCGGAGCCGATTTCGAGGATTATCGCGCTTGGCTAGAGGAAAATGGCGTTGACACATCAGGAATAATCGTTTTCGAAGACGACTACTGCGCCTCGTTCTTCGTGAATACAGATCAGGATCAGAACCAGATTGCCAGTTTTTATACTGGAGCCATGGCTAGGGCCTCGCAGTTGACATTCGCTCAGCATGGTGGTGATCTTGAACTGGTCACGATTTCGCCAAATGATCCCTCGGCAATGAGCGCCTATGTCGAAGAATGTAAACAGTCTGGTATTCCATACATATATGACCCAAGCCAACAAATCATCCGTCTATCGGGCGAAGACATTTTTTCAGGGATCGACGGCTGCACCTTACTGACGGTCAATGAATATGAGCTAAGCATGATCGGAGAGAAAACCGGGCTGTCTGAGGGTGAAATCATCGGTCTCGCAGGTGGGTTATTGCTGACATTGGGTAAGCATGGCTCTCGCATCGTAATTGATGGGGAAAGTTTCGAGATCCCCATCGTCCAACCGCAAAGCATCGTCGAACCAACTGGAGCAGGTGACGCCTATCGCGGCGGCTTGTTGCGAGGCATACAGCTTGGCCTACCCTGGGATATAGCCGGCCGTATGGGAGCCCTGGCATCTGCCTATGTACTCGAAAACATCGGCCCGCAAGGGCATTCCTACGATCCAACAAGTTTTGTGACTCGCTATCGGGAGAACTTCGACGACGAAGGTGCATTGGACGTCTTATTGAGTGAAGCCAATTAACGCAGGGAATCCGCAAAACAAATGTGACATGATAGTCACAGGCGCTTCCCTTGGACTATTTTGACTCTAGAAGGAGAGTAACAGAAATGGATTTTGATATTAAAGACAAAGGACTTGCTACTGGCGGCAGGCATCGAATCGAATGGGCTGAGCAGGAGATGCCAGTCCTGCGCAGTATCCGAGAGGACTTCGCCAGGGAACGCCCGCTTGCCGGAACGAGAATCAGTGGCTGCCTTCATGTCACCACTGAAACCGCGAACCTAGCTCATACTCTTCAGATCGGCGGAGCCGATGTCGTACTCTGCGCAAGTAACCCTCTTAGCACTCAGGACGATGTCGCCGCCTCGCTCGTCAATCATTACGAGATACCGGTATTCGCCATTAAAGGCGAGGACAACGAAACCTATTACAAGCATATTCGCGCGGCACTGGATCATCGACCTCACATCACGATGGATGATGGAGCGGATCTTGTAGGAACGATCCACAAAGGGCGCCAAGAGCTAATTAGCGAAATCGTTGGAGGGACCGAGGAGACAACGACCGGCGTTATTCGTTTGCGGGCTATGGCCAACGAGGGCATGCTGAAATTCCCAGTGATCGCAGTCAATGACGCGCTCACCAAGCATATGTTTGACAACCGCTATGGGACAGGTCAATCCACGCTTGACGGCATCATTCGCTCTACCAACATCTTACTCGCTGGTAAGGAGATTGTCGTTGCTGGCTACGGCTGGTGCAGTCGTGGAATCGCCATGCGAGCCAAAGGTATGGGCGCCAATGTGATCGTAACCGAGGTAGATCCATTGAAAGCTCTGGAAGCCGTGATGGATGGTTTCCGGGTTATGCCGATGCAGGAAGCAGCAAAATTCGGCAATATTTTCATATCAGCAACAGGCGATATCAACGTCATCGACGTGCACCATATCAAAGCCATGAAAGATGGAGCGATCATAGCCAACTCAGGACACTTCAACGTCGAGATCAATATCCCCGGTCTGGCCGAAATTGCAGTCAGCCCTCCACGCAGGGTACGCGAATTTGTAGATCAATACGAGTTGCCCGATGGAAGAAAGATCAACTTATTGGGCGAAGGTAGGTTGGTGAATCTGGCAGCGGCCGAGGGACATCCAGCCTCGGTTATGGATATGAGTTTCGCCAATCAGGCCTTGAGCGCTGTCTTCATGCTCCGCAATGCGGACAAGCTTGAGAATAAAGTGTATGGTGTACCTGAGGATATCGACCAGGAAATTGCCCGAATTAAACTGGAAGCAATGGGCATTGCCATCGATCACCTGACAAAGGAACAGGAGGCCTATCTTTCGTCATGGGAGGAAGGCACATAGGACGCGAATAGAAAGACCACTTTCACTTTGTCTCAATAAGCTTTGCCTCACCCGCCTTCGTTTTGCGCTGAGAATTATCCCAGCTGTCGCAACTACTCTTTGTCTCGAACAAAGTTTTGGCCCTAAATTCATCATTTATGGCAACATGACCTGGAAAAGGTATTTCTAGAATTACCAGTATGAACAGCCCGCGTGACAGCAATGCGGAAACGACAACGGGTCTCGTTAGAGTAGCCCGGATTTTCTCCACTGTGGTCAGTCCCCCGGTCATGTTTGCCGTAATGGGGCTGGCCGTTGCTTGGAAGGAGCTTCCGTTCTGGGAAGGTCTGTTATGGGCTGCTGTGTACGGCTTCTGGGTATCGCTCATGCCGATCTTGCTCGTCGCCTATATGCTTAGGACAGGCCGGATATCAGACCTTCACATGAGCAATATAAGAGAACGCCGGATACCCTATTTGGCCAGCGTCGTTGGCGCTCTAGTCGCATCGGTCATTATCCAGCTATTTGATGGTCCTGACTTATTACGGTGCCTGGCCGTTTTCAGTACCTTGGAATTGGCCGCATTAGCTGTAATTACAAACTTCTGGCTCATCAGCATACACGCAACAGGTATCGCCTCCCTGACGATTATTAGTGGATTGGTTTTTGGATGGTGGACATTAATCTTACTTCTTCCCTTGGTGGTAACTGTGTGCGCGGTTCGTTTATATTTGCGCCGGCATACTGTACAGCAGGTCCTCGTAGGCTTAGCGCTGGGAGTCATTACCGTTTGGTCGTTGGTCTTGATCGGATGCTTCTAATAATCAGCCGGCCCTTTTAACTTGACGATCCCCGAATGAGCGAAAAGTAATAATGTTTGAACAAGACAGACTCCTTATGCGATTGCAGCAACGCGTCCTGTCAGAGCCGGCGATTCTGGTTTGTTTCCTAACGGGTTCATACGGGCGTCGAACCCACGATCCCTATTCTGATCTAGATGTCGTCCTTGTCTTTGGAGGCGAAAGAGAGAGAGAAGTTGCATACGCTGGTCGAAGGGAGTTTGTGGAGTCTCTGATGCCCTACGTTCCTGCCAAATCATTCGATGCCAGGCACATTCGACCATTCTTTCACATTGCCCTTTTCGCCAATGGTGCGAAAGCTGACTTTCGTTACGAGACAAAGGAGGCTCTGAAGCCCTCAGTCTGGGATCGTGACATTCAGCTGATCAAGGACAAGGATGGCTGGGGAAAGCGATTCCAAGTAGAAGCGGAGAAATTATCATCTGTCCCTCCGCGACCAACATTCACCGAGAGAGAGCTCGTCGATTTGGATAACCGGTTCTGGATCATGTTTATCGATGTTTATCGTGTGCTTCTACGAGGAGATTATGATAAGCCTTATCCGGTTTATCTGGAATTATTATCCTTCACAATCCCTTTGTTGCTCCGCCTATTGCCTTCCGAAGACCCCGCGCATCAATCGTTGTCGATTTCCCACTACGATCATGATACCACTGCTACTACAAAACACATGCGCGCGCTGATGAACGCCTATCTCGAAGCTCGTACGGCGGTCATACGGAGATATAACCTCACTTTCATGCCAGACCAGATTTTCGAGACCGCGATCATAAAACTAATCAGCCGGGGTCCCTGAATACACAGCCCTCTTAACCCTTTATCGAATAACTATTCTGTTCTCTTTTACTAATAGTCGGAAAAAGGCTACGAATTCCCACCAATTGCGCTTTCTACATTCTCCAGCAGTTCGAGGAATTCTTCGGTGCTCTCGGTAACCAGCATCCGGCGACGATAATCTTCTATCCCACCGTAACGATCAAGGTATCTTTTTAGATACTTACGGAACAGAATCAGACCGCGATCACCATGATACTCGAGCATCATCAACAGATGCCTGCGAATGGTCTTGGTGACTTCTGCTAACGGGACGTTATTTTTTTCCAACCGGCTAAACACCCATGGATTGCCTAATGCCCCTCGTCCTATCATGACCGCATCACAGCCAGTGTGCTGCAGCATGCGATCGATGTCATCAGGAGTACGAACATCTCCACTGCCGATAACCGGCACTTTGACGAGCTGCCGTAGTTCTGATATCGCATCCCAATCTGCAACTCCACGATACCCTTGTTCTTTCGTGCGTGGATGAATAGCAATCAGAGAGGCCCCGTTGTCTTCCATGATTTGGGCAACCTCCGCGTAGTTTGTCTCGTCCTCCCACCCCAACCGTATCTTACCCGTTACCGGCACGCCCAGTTTGCTGCTAAGAAGGTTAAAGGTCTCTTCGATCAAACCGGGCTTTGGCATCATGCCAACACCGGCGCCTCGCCCGCTTACGCGTCTTGTCGAACAGCCCATGTTGATATCGATGATATCAGGTCCAAGATCCTCCACCCGTGAGGCCGCTTCAAGGAATAACCCGGCATCATTGCCGAACAGTTGGATGACCATCGGCCGATCATCTGACGAAAAATCAAGCAAGGATTTTGCCGTTTTTGAGTCGTCGATGATGTCCTCAACGGCGACAAACTCCGTGTAGTTTAGAGCAGAGCCAAAGGAGCGACACAATGATCGATGGGGTACGTCAGCGAAGCCAGCCATAGGTGCCAGTATAACGTCGCCATAGACCGGGACATCGCGAACATAGAATTCGGGTCGGTTATTCATCGAGTACGGTTCTACCAAAACTGGTCGTCCCAGGTGAACGCTGTCCTTGGTTATCAAATTGGGTTCATTGCATTAGGTAGCGTGCATGATTTGCGGCGTGATTGATGCTAGCTAGCTGCCCTTGCGTCATCTATGGCCTTTATGAGCATTTTAGGCTGGTTTGTACCAACTCGAACTATCGTGTCATCATTGAAAACGATCTCCACAGCGCTTCCTGGAGCAATAGCATAAAGCCAGCCACCGGGAATTGACTTAACTCCCCAGAGGTAGTACCAGGGATTCTTTACTTCCAGGGTGGTCTGAATATCCGTTAGCGAATATGACTTGCCAATGGCTCCTAGACCAAACCAGAATTTGAGTTTTCTTTCTGAAATCTCAACTGTAAAAGCGTAAAACAAGACAAGAAGCAAGAGATAAAGACCTATCGTTACAAATGCGACGACCATCCGGCCATCAGCGAACATTGACGATACGATAGAGGCTATGAGGGCTCCAGATCCAAGGAGAATGATGAGCGTCAAAGCTCCGATTTGGGTGTGTTTATACTCAGGCTTCATCTCCACCTCCGGAAATGGTCATTGTGAAGAGATATTGGTTTTTTTACAGACCTAATCTATAAACTGCGCTATTGGACATATAATCGGTAATACTTAGCCGGAATACTCATAAAGATCTTGACCGGATCCGAACCATTCTTTTATCAACGAGGCAGCCCGCTCCATCCAGGACGGAGAAATGATATCGATCCAGGTGATCGTATCGTCATCCAGGCGAAACCAATTCGCTTGCTGACGAATAAATCGATGGGTCTCGAATTTTATGCGCTCAATCGCCTCATCGAGGGTGCATTCGCCATCCAGATAAGCCAGCAGCTGGCGATATCCCAACCCACTCATTGAGCTGATGTGCCTGTCATAGCCCTTGTTGCGTAACGATCTGACCTCATCGAGAAGGCCGTTTTTCATCATCGCATCAACACGGCCATCAACCCTATCGTATAGAAGCTCCCTGTCAGATGTCAGGCCAATCATTTTGATCGTGAAGTCTGGTGCCGAACTGCGGCGTAAAGATGACATGCGAACACCTCTGACCAGAGTAACCTCTAGGGCACGGATGACACGTCGAATGTTGCGCTGGTCAATTCTGGCGGCCGACTCGGCATCTAAAACGCTTAGCCAACGGGCGAGCTCTGTCTGACCAACTCGTAACAAGGCCTCTCGCAACTGGTAATCAGGTGGAACGCTGGGAATCTGCCAACCCTCAACCACGGCCCGCACGTATTGTCCGGTCCCTCCTACCAAGATAGGAACTCTGTCTCGTCCCTGTATCTCGCGGATCGCCGCATTCGCAAGGCGTTGATATTGTCCAAGCGTGATAGTCTCGTCAGGCCGACAGATATCGATGAGATGGTGCGGAATTCGAACGCGGTCGCTATAGGAGGGTTTATCGGTACCAATATCCATACCCCGGTAAAGGAGGCGGGAGTCGGCCGAAACAATCTCTCCCCCAATCTGTGAAGCCAAATCCAAGGAAAGAGCTGTCTTTCCAACTGCTGTGGGCCCGACAATTACCAGTAGCGGCGGAGATCTTTTATGAGAACTCCCTGTCTCCGCCAGATTACTTGTCACCGTATACCCTACCAGCCGAGAATAGCGTTGATAATGTGTTCACAGCGGATCAACTTCCCGGACCTGTCTAACTCAACCGCAACCAGATCGACCCGCCAATCCGGGTCAAGATCGTGGTCGAGCATGTATCGCTGGGCCAATTCGATTATTTTTCGAGCTTTCTTCTCTGTAAGCCCTTCCTCGGGCATTCCCATCGCCCGTCCCCGGCGGGTCTTTACTTCTACAAACACGTACTCCTCGCGGTCGCGGGCGACGATGTCAATCTCACCTAACGAACTCCGCCAATTTCTTTCGATTATCCGCAGCCCTTTTTCTTCTAGATGGAGCGCAGCCACATTCTCACCCCATTGACCAAGAAGGAAGCGGCTATTGCTCATATCTTCCGCTTCTCCTCGATCGCGACCGTGGGGCAACCGGCAAATAACATTGCCACGAGTGTACGAGTCGCCGAGCTCGATTCTGCCACCTTGTACTTCGGCGATCGAGATCCGGTCTTTCAGCTAAGAGCCGCTCGTATAGTTCCAGCGAACGTGAGACGGTATTTTGTATCTTGTATCGGGAACTGGTCTTAAAGGCAGAAGAGCCCATGCGGCTTATTCGTTTCGGGTCCATCGATAGAGCCGTCAGACACCGGGCAAGTTCCCCTTCCCTGTCTGGACCTAAGAGCCCCGTCACACCGTCTTCAACGATGTCGTCAATACCCGGGCTGCTTGTGGCTACTATAGGCAACCCTATCGCCATCGCTTCTATTATCGTTAAGGGGTGGACCTCGGAAATGGATCTCGTCGCGAAGATATCGGCCTTAGCCAGAATGACGGGCACGTTGGAGTAATCAACCTCACCGGTGAATGTGGTCCGAGATCTAATACCGAGCTCACTCGCCAGCCGTTCCAGCTGCCTGCGTTGCTGTCCGTCTCCAACGAGCGTAAGGTGCAACTGGTGATTAACACGGTACGCACGTGCGAATTCGTGCAAGAGAGCAAGCACATTTTTTTCGGCCGAAAGTCTGCCCACGTAGATGATCCTGGTAGGCTGCCCTGGCAAATCTGTTTGCCAGATCTTCTTTTGCGCTGCGTAACGGTGGAAGGCACTTAAATCAATGCCATTGACGATTAACTCTACCGGTTTTCGGACGCCCACGGCAAGCAGTAGCTTGCGCACACTCTCGGATGGAGCAATGACGACATCCGAGAAATCGGTTAGAGGGGGCCAGAATTGACGCATTAACTTATCGCTTGCCGGTATAGAAAGGGGAGAGTAGGCACTGAGGTAAATGTCATAGCGCGTATGGTTGGTAAATACTACAGGACACATACCATATCGGTGGGCCATCTCTAATCCCATAAGAGGATGATGGCAGTGTAATACGTCCATTTGACGCATTTCTTTTTGGGCCGATCTCGAATAACGGACCGCAAGATGGTAGCCTGTCTTTCCCAGCGGTAACGCTGGCGAACGTACTATCCCCCTTTCACCATCATGTTGGTCTACCAAGCCAAGCGTAAAGATGGTTACCCGGTGTCCTGCCTCTTCCAGATGTTGCCTGTACAGGGAAACCATCCGGGTCACGCCGTTGACAACAGGTTCGAAACAGGCGGTGACCAATCCTATGCGCATAGTCGACCAAGCCGCGAAAACATAAATATTGATTTATGCACTAGCTTAGGATCTCCATTTTCGACCTTAGGGTTGCCAGGAGCTTGTCGTATGAGTCGGCAAAAGCTCGAACTCCATCCTTCTGCAATTGCTCGGTTACCAGATCAAGGTTTATGTCAAGTTCTGCGATCTGTTCCATCACCTGAACAGACTCGGTGATTCCTCTCTCAAGCGAATTGCCAACCCGACCGTGCTCTCGAAAAGCCTCAATGGTTTTTGGCGGCATGGTATTAACAGTCTCTGGTCCTATTAGCTCATCAACGTAGAGAGTGTCCGGATAACGCGGGTTCTTTGTGCTAGTAGAAGCCCATAGCAATCGTTGAACCTCGGCTCCTGCCGATCGTAACGCTTCAAATCGCTCCCCGTAGAAAATTTCCTTGAATCGCCTGTATACGAGTTTCGAATTTGCTATTGCAGCTTTTCCGAATAGCGATTCGGCACGGGGATCGTTCTTTTCTGAAAGTGCTTTGTCGACAGCCGTATCCACTCGACTTATAAAGAATGATGCTACGGACGAGACTTCCTTTGCCTTCCCACCCCCATCAACCCACTGAGTGAGACCAGCAATATAAGCTGAGGCTACCGCATCGAAATGATCCATACTAAACATCAGGGTCACGTTGATATTTATCCCCTCGCCAATGAGCTGCTGGATTGCAGGGATGCCAGCCGGCGTTGCCGGTACTTTGATCATGACATTCCGGCGATCGACCTTTGAGAATAGCCGCCGAGCTTCAAGTATGGTGCCTTCTTGATCGTGGGAGAGATGGGGCGAAACCTCAAGGCTAACGTAGCCATCTTTCCCTTCTGAGTACCTGTACACGTCAGCGAACAAATCACAGGCCGCTTGAATATCTGATAAGGCAAGTGCCTCATATGTAGCGGTGACATCCATCCCGTCAGAGGTTACTTGTTCGATCTGTTGGTCATACTCCTCACCCATTCCAATCGCCTTCTCAAAGATAGATGGATTTGAGGTCATACCCCTCAATCCATCTTCAGTAATTAGCCGATGAACGGTTCCGTCAATCAAGTATTTTCGGCGGATGTTGTCGTACCAGAAGCTCTGTCCATAAGCCAGTAATTCAGTCAGTGGATTCATCAAGCCTCAAATCTCCTCTGAACGCGTCCCTATCGTCTGATCCGATTTTTCTATCGTTTTGGTTTCAGAACCAGGACTTTTGATTTTAATAGGTACCGATATGGTAGTTTACCCATTTGCGAGCACAAGTCTGCCATTGAAGGTTCGCAGCCGAAACATTTGGTAACCAGAATAGTCACACCTATAATCAAAAGTGTAGCGACTTGGAAACCTGACCGCAAGGGCAAAGGAGTGGAATCGGTGAAACTTGTTATCGGTGCAGATCACGCCGGATTCGAGCTAAAAGAGAGAATACGTCAAGAGCTAATAGCCCAAGGCTACGAGGTGATCGATATCGGCGCCTACGAATACATTAAAGATGACGATTATCCGGATTATGCCGCTGCAGTTGGCCGAGCCATCGCCTCTGGAGAAGGAGACCGGGGAATTCTAATATGCGGTAGCGGCGTCGGAGCCTGCATAGCCGCCAACAAGATCCAGGGCGCGCGTGCCTGCTTGTGTCACGACATTTACTCAGCCGCCCAAGGCGTCGAACACGACGATATGAATATTCTATGCCTCGGGGGCCAGATAGTTGGCAAAGCCCTTGCGAGCAAACTTATCGCCGGATTCCTCGATGCTCGTTTCATCGACGAGGGACGCTACAGGAGACGTTTGAATAAGACCATTGCCCTGGAGAAGCAAGGTAGCGCTGGCGGCTAGGAGATGCCCTACACAATACTTGCGAATTATCCGGGGAGATTCATGGACAGTTAATCCCGCACTGGAAAGGCGCTATTGCCAGGGATTCTCCATGGTCTGAATTAGAATAGGCCTGCCGATCTTCACATTTACCCTTCGTGACAAGAGCCAGAGCGCCAGATCAGCGATATCCTCCGGCAAAAGGCATTTCTCCTCTCGAAGACCGGCCGATCCTTCACTCATGGGCGTAACAACCATTCCGGGACAGATAGTGTCGACCCGTATTCCGAATTCCTGATTCTCCCTTTGGATAAACTCGCTAAGAGCATTTAAACCGTGCTTCGCGACACCGTAGGCCCCATTCCCAGGGTAATACTCGATCCCCGATTCGGAGCTGATATTGAGGATATGCCCACGCTGTTGCGCTCGCATAAAGGGCAATACGGAACGCGCCATCAGAAACGGCCCTCTCAAGTTTACAGCCATTATCTCATCCCAGGTCTTCACATCGTGGTCGTGAATAAAACCGCCCCCTGACACTCCGGCATTGTTTACCAAGATATCTATCCTTCCATGATCTTTGGCGACTTGTTCCACCAGATCTGCGACCTGGATCTCAGAAGCAACATTCACCAGGAGTCCATGGGCCTTCTTCCCCTCTTTAGTGATTTGATTTACAGTCTCCTCAAGGGGTTCCTGCCGCCGGCCACAGACGATCACAACTGCTCCGGCATCCGAGAGCGCTATGGCAATGGCCTTGCCAATCCCAGTTCCCCCACCTGTTACTAGTGCTACTTGGTCTTTTAGTTCGATCTCCTTCATCCCATTTCTCTGCCGAATCTGTCGTCAGTAAACGATCAAGGTTAGTAGCCTGCTCAAAGAGCCCTTACGTTTTTCCGCTGTGCCACCTTTGAGTGATGCCCGACCAAAAGTCTATCGAGGCGAGCTTCCCGCGCTCGCGGTTGCCACCAAGATCTTCATCCGGTCCGTAGATGATTACGTAAGTCAATGTTTTTAACCGCCCGAAAGCTTTGAAATCGGGCGTAGCTGGTATCCGGTTTCTCCAGGTTCCAGTGTCAACATAGTAACGCTCCCCATGCTCGTCACTAGCAATCAACTCAATCGCCGGTGAATGCGTATGACCGGCAATTAGAAACTTATACTCGCTACTCCGGATGGCTTCTTCCCTCGCAGCAAGTTCCTTTGCACCAGGAGACTCGCTCAAACTTTCAATTGCTGTTTTGGAGATAAATTGCGCCAGCCCTAATGGTATACCAACCAACCTCCACGATTTAAGAGCCAGCGCCGTCTGTATTACATCGATAGCATCTAGCTGCCATTTCTTATCCATCTTCTCCAGCCACATTTGAAGGAAGGGATCGTCATGAAGCTCCTCGAGCATTCGCTCCAGAATTGGCACAATCGCACTCCAGACATCAGACTGATTAACCCTTGCTTTAGGCATATGCAGTAGAAAGTTCAGCATGGCCATCTGGGGTCTCAGGTCGTCAAACTCCAGGAGCCTGAGATACACCTTTCGCAGCACCGGATCGCTGGCGATGCGCTCATCTGTATGATTCTGGCGAAAAAGCTGAGGTATTTGCGAGGCGATATCTACTGTAGCGAAATCACCAAATGGCGGTTCGTCATATTCTGCCTCAGGAAGATGAAGCGGAATGACATCCTTACTCGAATAATCGACCGAGAAGTTATGCCTATCATACTCATGACCATGCCTGACAACAGCCCCTTCCCGCGGGAAAGTTAGCACATGTGGAAATGGCTTCTCACTGGGTTGGATACCAAGTGCTCTTCGGACTTCAAGACGGATTTGACCAGTAGCATTCGAGAGTCGATCATGATTTCCTGGCAAGTAGTGCAGAGAGACTGGCACTGGGAACTCGCGGTCTCCTCGATCAAAATATCTGCCATTCCCTAGCGTCTGGAAGGCTTCCAAAGAATTGACAACTCCTGGTTCGTTTTGGATGGCCTTCAGAATCCTTAGGACGCGTTCTTCTACATCTTTTTCCACTTGGCTGGAGTTCACATAGGGCCGCGCTCGAGTCTCGTTGTCGACGACCCAGAGAGACGTCCGGTGAATGTCAAAGATGTCACCGGCAAAAGCCAAATCGAGGCGCTTGGCTCCATTTCGTTGGGCTTCTGTCGCAATGTGTGCAATAAAGCTTCGATAAGCCTTACCAGGAAGATTGCGGGAAAACGCCACCGGTGGATTGCCGCCAGATCCAGGAATAACATCGGAAGTCTCTTCCTCAAAGTGTAAATCGGAGACCACGACCAGCATAATTTCCGCTCCTTGCGTCTAAACTACTAGCTCAGGCAGCTTATGACCCAGTCTATCGCGCGGCCAGATGGTTGGCGAACCGCGTCATCTGCAGGGACTGTACTCACCGGAATTGAACGGCAGGGCGAGTATCTACTCATCACTTTGTCACCAAGGTGCGGGCCTCGTCGATCCACTCCTGCGGGTCCCAGCGGGTGACACCGGTTATTTCGTGAAGATCACCAGGATCTGCCTTGGCCAATTGGGCGAAAGTAGTAATTCCGGAATCATTGAGGCGCCTGGCGTAAGCCGGACCGATCCCTCGAATTGATTCTAGATCATCCGGTCCTTGCGGCTTGTCAGGTTCGACATCGGCCGATATTGGGTAGGCTGCTGTCCGGCTAGAAATATAGAGCGGCTTAGGCATGACTTCCCGCTGCTTTCTCCACAACCATATTAGCCAGCTAACTCCAACCGCCGCCACAAAGAATCCCAGCCAGTAATTCCGGATATGATCATCGCTCATCTCGACACCTCAACTATTCCGCATCTAACACATTACCGATCCCACCAGAAAACCTAGATTACGGGCGAATTCAACCATTGTAGAACTCAACACATTGTATTCATTCTCATGGCCAATTACTGGCCAACTTCTCGATTCAGATTGTATGGTATATCTGAACCAGGGCAACGATCCGCACCGTTGCAGATCGAAGCAAAAGCTACAATTACTGGCAGATCAATATTGGAATGTTCGATTGTCCCAGTAACTCGTCCAACGAAGTGCCAACAAGGATCTCTTTCAACGCGCTACTGTCATATCCACCAGTTACTATCCAGTCACAGCTCCTTTCATCAGCGATGTTGAGAATCTTGTCCGTTAAACCTGTATCGCCGGATAAATAGGTCGCTTCAAGATCGAACTCAACAAGATAATCGTGGAGCGTCTCCATACTTTCTGGCGCTTGAGTACTGCTGTCGTTGCAAGCAAGGACGACAATCGGTAGTTTCCATTGCCCAGCGACATAAGCAGCGACCATCAAGGCAAGGTTCGATTTGTCATTATCTTCCCAAATGAGAAGTGGTTTGTTTAGAGATGAGACCTCGCCGGCAACAACGAGTATGGGGCGGGAGCAGCTCCGGATCATCTTGACCAAACCTGAGCTGTAGCGCTCGAGCGCTGAGGATCCTGGGGGATAAAGGAGCTTAACCACCACGAGATCGGTCCAACGCGCGCGTTCGCATATCGTTTGGGCGATGGTTCCTTTGGCGAAGGCCATCGTGCCTTGAACTCCCTTTTCGCCACATCTCCAATAAAATCCATCTTCCATGGATTTTAGCTGGGATTCGGGCTCATCATCTCCAGTCACTACGTGGAGGCCGAGTACACGACCTCCCTCTAGCGTGGCTACATTCAATGCCTGGTCGAGAGCGATCCAACCTACTTCTAGTCCGCTTACCGGCACCAGTATGTCGTTGAATAAGCGACGTCTCTCAGGTGCATTTTGCTTTACATAATGTAGTTCCGTTACTTCCGAAGTCGAAGCATATCCTTCGGGCGACACAATATCAATTACACTTCTACCAAGTCGAGACATTATCCGCCGCCATCGTGGTCCTTTTTGGGCGACAAGATCAGCCGCCGCTGCCTCGTAATCCACCTCCCAATTTATCGCCTCAGCTATTTCTGCGCGATGGTGACTGATCCATAGATACAGATCTGCCTCAGTGCGCTGAGGGAAATCATGCAAGATACCTAGATCGCGCACGATAAGGACGACGGGCAGGTATACCGTGTCATACCAGTGCGTTACCGATTCGGCAGATGAAACCTCTCTCTCAAGATCGATTCCCAAAAAATATCTATGAACGCTGATGTGATCAAGCAACTTACCATATTGCCCGGCCGTTGAGACGGCAAGGTCTGCATTTGGACGTGAGGCGGTGATCTGTGTCTGGTTCAAGAAGTCAGCATACTCGGCCTTCAGGATGAGATCCTCTCGGCGATCATCAGCTGATAGCGGAATATCGGAACGAATCTCGGTCACGTATGCCTGTATGGTTTCCGCGCCAACCTCCCGGGCGACAGAAACACGGTGATGGCCATCCGAGACAAAGTAAACTTCATCGATGAGATAGAGGTCGACCGGCGGGAGTCCGCTGGTGTCGTTCGTGGCGACCATGATCCGGACCCATCTTTCTCTGTCGCTGGTGCGCCTTGGTAGAAACGATCGTGTGAAATCGGTATACCTCCCCACGCTTCCCAAAATGGCGTCCAGCGGAACTTCCCTTATAGATTGAGAGGCAACGCCACTTGCCCGCAGTTTTTGGCGAACTTCTTCGTATGAAAGCAGCTCCACCGATTGCCGTGTCAAACGAGCAAGTAGTTCCTGGAACGAGGCACGCTTCCTTGCTCGATGAAACTCCTCGGCAGCCACGTAGTGACTCTTCATCACATGCTCCTCAGCATCCGACTCCTTCGTGATACAAGGAGTCTGCGATGCTGGATCCGATATCTCCAGCTCCAATTAGACAATCCTGATCATCCTATTTTGTGCTGGAATTGTCCATAAGAAGCTCACCATTAATAACTGATAGCGGTGTAAATACCAAAGTAGTGGCACCACATTTCGGTGCCTGCAGGCTCAGAGGCAACGGCAGCTGACAATCTGAGACGAACGTCGTTCCGGACAACTATCTTCAGGGATTTAGACGGATGGTCATGTATAATCCGGTTCATGGAGCGTTTGATGAGAAAAATAGACCAGGTGATCGGCCGTTGGGGATGGCTCGGTCCGCCTATGGTGCTTGGACTCTATGTTGGGCGCGTCCTCAGCGAACTGTTTCAACCCGGGCTGATTGGGGCAGTCGCAGTTTCAATCGCTGCGATGGGCCTATCAATCTTTGGGTTACGAGGGCAGCCGGTGAAACGAACTTGGCCCCTGCTGTTTCTTTTCCTTTACGTCGTCTATCCCGATGCAGATGTGAGCGCCGCGCTATCAGCCGCCGCGTTGACTTTAGTGATCGGAGCCCTTAGTTACGTCTCGAAAAAAGAGAGCTCGTCTGGCTTGTTCAGCCGGCTACCGCTTATTGCAGCGATAATGCTTGCGGTTGGGTTTCTTGTTCTCTATGTGGCTACCCTCTCGCCAGGTTTACTGCCGGCCGACAGCGGAGAATTCCAGTTGGTTGGAGCAACCCTCGGCGTCGCCCACCCTCCAGGCTTCCCCTTGTATACGCTGTTGGCCAACCTGATGACGCGTCTTCCTTTTGGTCTGACCCCGGCCACCATGGTGAACGCATTGTCAGTAATAACCGGCACCATGACTCTTCTTCTAACCTACTATACAGTCTTTCGCCTTACGAGCAGCGTCATTGGTGGATTAGTTTCAGCCATCGCCCTCGGAACGGCGACGACGTTTTGGGCCCAGTCGACGACAGCCAACGTCCGCAGCTTGACCGCCTTGTTTGCCGCCCTCGCCATCTATCTTCTTATCAGGTATAGGGAAGAAAAAGGGAAGGAAAATGAACTCGAGTTGGAGCGAGAGAGCGAAAGAAGTGAACTTCGACCTTCTTCAAAAGTTCTTTGGTTGCTTTTGATCGCCTTCGTATTAGTCCTGACGCTCGGCATCACGCACCATACGTCGCTAATCTTCATGGGACTAATCTTCATTTTCTACCTCTTCCTTATCGACCGGAACTGGATCAAGCAACCGCGCTTGTGGCCCTGGCTTCTCTTGGCTATTTTTACCGGCCTGTTGCCATTACTGTATCTACCTCTCAGGGCGGCAGCCGGCGCCCAGGGCGCCCCGGCAGATTTGACCACCATCAAAGGCTTTCTGAATCACGTGCTGGCTCTTGGCTTCCGTGGCGACTTCTTTTATTTTACCGAACCTGGAATTCTCTGGGATAGGCTGAAAGTTATGGCCAACGTCATGACCTTTCAGTTCAATACCCTGATCCTGATCGTGATGGGAATCGGATTTCTTCTGCTAATTTGGCGTGACCGGAAGCTGGCATTCCTTCTGGGCGGTTCATTCGCCATAATGGCCTTGATTACCGCTATGTACAGAGCGCCACAGACCATTGAATACCTTATGCCGGCCTACGTTCCTCTCGCGATATTACTGGGCTACGCGGTTGGTTACCTGCATAACAACCTTCGCGCAGATAGGGATGCAAAGTCCATATCCACTCGATATGGTGCGGTCTCGTCCATTTTCGTTGGCATCGCCGCTCTGGTAGTAATTGTTCAGGGGGTGGAGCGACTTCCGAGCTTTGCATATCTTCTTGAGAACGGCAGGACGCGCGAATTCACCGAAACGATACTTGAAGAAGCGCCTGTTGATTCAGTGATTCTCACCGACTGGCATTGGGTGACTCCTCTTTGGTACTTGCAGGAAGTGGAAGGAAAACGCCCTGACGTGGAGGTAAGTTTCGTTTATCCAACAGCCGAGGAGTATGAGGCCACGTGGGCTCGTCGAATCCAGGAGGAATTAGTCGCCGGCCGTCCTGTCCTAGCCACCCACTTCGACCAAGATGCCTATACTTCTCTTCCACCTGCCGATCCGGTCGACGACGCGTTTTTGTTTGGAGATAGGCCTAGTTATGAGCTTCCGGACGGATTCGATCCTCTGGACATACATTTCGGTGAAACCATTCAGATTCTGGGATATTTGGTCGACGATCGGGTAGCTGAAGTTGGCCGTGAATTTCGCCTTACCCTGGCCTGGCGCCCTATAACCACATCTGGCGAAGGCTTTACTCTGTTCGCCCATTTGATCGGCGATGATGGGAAGGTATACGCTCAGGAGGATGTACCGACTCGGGCCAAGGAAGAAGGGATAACCTTCACTCAATTTCGTCTCACCCCCAGGCCGGGAACCGAACCATCCGAGTACGCGCTGATGATTGGGGCATATGGCGTCGATCCGCTGGTCGACGCACGGGGCGAGACCAGGACGCAAATTAGCACCCTCCAGGTCGTGGCGGCATCGACGCCGATGGTGACGTTCAATCCTACTAGCAAGATAGGAACTGGTGAAAACGACCGGACGCTAATCGGTTACGATTGGGATAATACGATCCCTGGCAATCCCCGTTTATACCTCCACTGGCAGGGGTCTGAAGGCTTCCCTTCCGAGACCTTCGATCCTGTGGACAACGAATTTGCGCTGGAATCAATCGTCGGACCATGGGGAGTCGAGCGAACCGGAATAAAACTAAAAAACGATGGCGATCAGCGGTTCATTCCCTTTGGCCAGGGAATTGTCTGGAGCGGACGGCCGTTTCAAGATGTCTCCGCCAGCCCAGGCCAGACTCTAAACCTTCCTCAAATGTTTTTCAGCGCCCATCCCATTGATCGCGATCTGGTCGTATCAGTGCGGCTTGTTGGCTACGAGGAGGACGGTTATCACTGGTCCTGGTGGGATCTGGATGATGGTATCCCCGCCATGGGCGCCATACCTACCTTGAAATGGATAGGTGGATCAGTCGTCCGCGATCCCCACTGGCTGACCGTGGATGAAGATGTCCCACCCGGGCAAGTGGTGAGCCCCCTGCTTCGTCTCTACGACGCCTTCACCGGCCGAACACTGCCTATTCTAGACGAGCGTATTAGCGAGGAGACTCCCTGGCTTCCTATTGGGTTGGGTAAAGTAGCCGAATAAGTGCGATAGGGAGCCGGCCAGGATTCGAACCCTGAACCAATCGGTCCTATACTCTATTCCTACTCGCTCGGCTACGATTTTGCATGGAAATATAACACAGGTGGCTCATTAACGAGTGCGTGTACTTAGGTGGTTGGATTTGGCGTTGGTTGGAAGGTTGTCTTTGCCAGTCTAAAGGGCAGGCGCGAGGATCAGCACGGGAGCCTTCTTGCCTAAGACAATCACGACGGCCAGCAGTGGCTCACCGCCCGACATATCTTTCTGGTGCCTGTGAAGGCGCTGTCCATCCTTTTTAGAGCCAAGTTCTGCGATGGCCTGAAAAAGATAGACCTGTTTACTCAAGCTCCCGCGGAAACCTGGCAGCAAGATTGGGTTGTGCATTACCAACCAGTCGGCCGTGGAGAAGCCGCATTGAAGTATTTGGCCCCTTATATTTTTCGGGTGGCTATTAACAACCGTCGCATCATCCAAGTCGCTGCTGGCAAAGTCACTTTTCGTTATCGCGCCTCTGACACAGGACGATTTAGAATCTGTACCTTGAGTGCGGAAGAGTTCCTGCGCCGCTTCTTACAGCATGTCCTGCGTAAAGGCTTTGTCAAAGTCCGTTACTATGGCCTCTTCAGCCCGGGGCGGTTGCATCAGTTGGCCGTGATTCGATTATGGTTAGACATGTCCGAGCCGGAAGCGGTGCCCACTGATAGCGCAAACGGCAGTGTTGATTCTGTCACTTCGGAGCGCGGCCTGCTCTGTCCAACCTGTGGGCAGTTGATGCAACTGGTGCTGACTTTCCGACCACGACCTCGTTGTCCTCCTTAATCGTCTGACCGTTGCCCTATACGATTGACCTATCCGATTCCTTTGCCAGACGGTGTCATTGGCACTGCCTTGCCAACCGTCGAAAAACCAGTGTTCAGTTTCACAGTGAATGGATATGGAAACTATCTCTGCTCTTGCCGATAGCGTGCTCTATTACTCAGTTTTCTTCTTGATTGCCTGATTTCTCGCGACAAACCGGATTCACTCCCCCTTTCCGTCGTCTTAAATTCCATGCAGTGCAACTTTCGGCTTAGTTCAATACAGATTATGTGGCGGCTCCGAAGACTCCGCGCCACATGAATCTCTTCATCTTTAGAACAAGTATGATAAGGCAGGAATGCGCGGAATCGGGAGCTCCCAAACATTAGCTAAAACTTAATTTGGTTACAAAAAAGTGGGCCTGCTAGGATTCGAACCTAGAACCAACCGGTTATGAGCCGACCGCTCTGCCGTTGAGCTACAGGCCCAA
>JBARZW010000272.1:0-2258 GCA_049650305.1 Promineifilaceae bacterium (SeqCode) | reverse complement strand
TCAATCCAATCTAATTCCCGTTATTTCCTTTCGATTCTTTCTGTTCTCATTCTGCCACATCACGTAAGATATGATGAACCGACCAAATTGATATTCGACAGAGCTGCCTGGTAAAAAGTGGAACTCCCTATGACAACTTTTCAACCTTTTCTGATGGAACGCATGATGTCTTTGTTCGAGCAGGATGTCGATTACAACCTTTCCGAGAGCGGCGTGCATCCGATGTTGCTGCGCGAGCTGCTGGCAAACAATTCCGAGCTGAACGCGGAATTACTGGACAGTGATTTGAACTACCCGCACGTTAACGGTATTCCTGAACTGCGCCAACATATCGCGGGCATGTATTCAGACGCAGAGGCAAACAACGTCCTCGTCACCGTAGGCGCTATTGAGGCAAACTACATCGCGACGCGCACGCTGCTCGTCCCTGGCGACGAGATCGTGATCATGCTACCTAACTACATGCAGATTTGGGGTATTGCCCGTAATCATGGGCTGTCGATCAGGACCTTTCGTTTGCGAGAAGATCAAGGTTGGGCACCGGATTTGGATGAGTTGGAGACGGCCGTTTCTCCCAGCACCAAGCTAATCGCCATCTGTAACCCCAACAATCCGACTGGAGCCATTCTGACCGAATCCGAGATGGAAGCCATCATCCGCATAGCCGACAAGGTGGGGGCATGGATATTGGCCGATGAAGTGTATAGTGGGGCAGAGCGGTTGACTGATGTTCAGACGCCGTCGTTCTACGGCCGTTATCCCAAAGTGATCGCGATCGGCAGCATGAGCAAAGCATATGGTCTTCCCGGGTTGCGCATCGGGTGGGCGGTAGGTCCGGTCGATACCCTCTCCGACATCTGGGCAAGACATGAATACACCACCATCAGCGCCACGATGCTGTCCAACAAGCTGGCTGCATTGGCGTTATCACCCGAGGTGCGCCCGCGCATCTTGGAGCGAACCCGCGGTTACATTCGGCAAGGGTATCCTGTGCTGCAACGGTGGATGGACCGACATGAAAACACCTTCACCCTCACCCCTCCCGGTGCCGCTGCCATCGCATTTGTACGTTATCACCTAGACATCAACTCGACCGCCTTCGCAGAGCGGTTACGCCAAGAAAAAAGTACCCTCATCGTTCCAGGCGATCATTTCGGCATGGATCAGTTTGTCCGCATTAGCTTTGGCTTGCCGCATGATTATCTAGTTGCGGCGTTGGATCGGATTCACGCATTGATTGTAGAAATGGCAGGAGATGGCTAGAGATTAGAAGAGAGAGCTAGAGTTTTAACCTCTTTCTCGGGCGAATACAGGACGCCGATGATCCCACAATTCAACGCTACTCAAATGGTTACTGAGGCATTGGGACGAATACAGTCGCATATCCGTCGAACCATCCTCGATCCATCAACATACTATAGCCAGCGTACCGGGACTGATGTGTATTTCAAATGCGAGAATTTGCAGCATACGGGATCCTTCAAGGCGCGAGGCGCGTTAAACAAAATACTTTCGTTGAGCGAAAAAGAGCGGTCAAGGGGTATTGTGACCGCTTCGACGGGTAATCATGGTTCGGCTTGTGCGTTTGCGATGCAAAAGGTTGGGGCAAGCGGGATCGTGTTTGTGCCGGAAACGGCCATTGAAACCAAACTCGCTGCCATTCGACGGCAGGGCGCCGAGATTCGCACCTTTGGCACGGACAGTATGGAAACAGAAAAACATGCCCGCGTGTTTGCTGCTGCCCAAGGCATGACCTACGTGCCACCCTACAATGACCCATTCATAGTGGCAGGACAAGGCACGATTGCAGTGGAGCTGTTGCAGCAGTTGCCAGCTCTTGACGCTGTATTCATCTCCGTGGGTGGAGGGGGATTGATTGGTGGAATCTCTTCGTATCTAAAGTCTGTCAGGCCTGGTATCCAGGTCTTTGGCTGTTCTCCGGAAAATTCACAGGTGATGGCCCAATCGGTACAGGCTGGTAAACTGCTCGACTTGCCCTCGCTGCCTACTCTCTCTGACGGCACCGCTGGCGGCGTTGAACCTGGATCGATCACATTTCCACTATGCCGCGACTTTGTGGATCAATATATTTCCGTCACCGAAGAAGAGATCGCCGGTAGCTTGCGTGACTTCATGAGCGCACAGCATATGCTAATTGAAGGGTCGGCCGCTGTGTCAATTGCCGCATTATTAAGAGTCGCAGATCAACTCAGGGGATCGCATGTCGTCATTGTACTGTGCGGGGCAAATATCAGCCT
>JBARZW010000271.1:0-2158 GCA_049650305.1 Promineifilaceae bacterium (SeqCode) | reverse complement strand
TGGCGCCCGGTCATGAACTCTGTCTAAGTCGTTCGCTGGAAACACTGGCCGGGCAACAGTCCGATCTAGGCGCCATCCCCAATAACGTCAGCGTGGCTACCGGCCGGTTGGACCATACCAATGCCGGCTCGGTGGACTCCAACCTGTGGTTCATCCTAGGCCACGCTTTCCAGTACCGAGCCGCGGATGATACCGAGTTTTTGCGTCGCCAGTGGCCAACGTTGGAGCAGGCGTTACTCTGGTTGCGTTTCCAGGACTCCAATGGCTGTGGCTTGCTCGAAGTTCACGAAGCAGCCGACTGGGCTGACTTATTGGCCAATCGTTTCAACATCCTGTATGACAACGTGCTCTGGTATGCGGCGCTGCGGGCCATGGCCGAGATGGCTGGAGCTATTGGCAAAAAAGGGAATCGCTATGGCGAGATGGCCGACGACGTGTGCCACAAGCTGCGGATCGTGCTCTGGGTGGGCCCCGAAAACGATGATGAATGGGGAGAAAATTGCCCCGGCCATATAGAATGGCAATATACCTTGAGCCAGGTTGACCCGGTGTTGGTCAAACGTCCCTTCTTCCTGCCCTACGTTGCCTTCCGCGACTTTGGCGACTACTGTGACGTCTTCGGCAACTTATTAGCCATCCTTTTCGATGTCGCCAACCCGGCCCAGGAGAAACGCATACTGGATTATCTGCACCAGGTAGGTATCGCCGATCCTTATCCGGTTCGGGTGCTGCACCCAGTGATTCACCCTGGCAACAAGGATTGGCGCGAATATTATCGCAATAACAACTTAAACCTTCCCGAGCAGTATCATAATGGCGGAATCTGGCCTTTCGTGGGTGGCTTCTACGTGGCTGCGTTGGTCAAGGCCGGCCATCTGGATGAGGCGCGTCGGCAACTGGCAAAGCTAGCCGAAGTTAACCAGCTCGGGGTTGACGAGGAATGGGAGTTCAACGAGTGGTGCCACGGCCGGACCGGCCAACCCATGGGCTATCCTCATCAGGCCTGGTCTGCCGGAATGTACGTCTTTGCTTACCAATGCGTTGCCACATCTACTGTTCCATTCTTTTCGAACAATGCGCCGGCAGGGCCAATTCATTCAGCCAACATGGACAAGGTCAGCGCGCGAAACATCAGCGCGCGAAAATCTTGACAAAAGCCTTCGCTTTCCTTATGCTTCAATGGTTGTTGAATTACCATCATCGTGCGAGATTCTCAGCAGGAAACGGATCACGTTAACATAGTACGGTACACAATGGATTCTGTTACGCAACAATATGAGCAAACAACGGTTGAGGTCTCGACCGTATTGAAAGCCCTGGGGGAGCCTAACCGCCTGCGCATCTTTGACGAGCTAATGACGGGTGATTCGTGTAATTGCGAGTTAACGGAGAAGCTCGGAATGCCTTCAAACCTCCTTTCTCACCATCTGCGCGTGTTGAGCGAAGCTGGCATGGTTAATTCGCGAAGAGATATGGTCGACGCTCGCTGGATCTATTACACGGTGGACCGGGAAGCGGCTGCCCGCTGGCAGGCCTGGTTCACTCAATTTCTCGACCCTCAACGCATCCAGGATAGGGTTGTTTGCGGACCTGAAGGACAACAGCTGCTGGCCGATTCCTCTTTGGTGACGCTCGACGCGATCGATTAATCCGCATCTTTCCCTTCTGTTCTCTAACCGATAGCGTTGTTTCCCTATCCTTTAGGGGAGGACGCCTACCTGCCTACCAGACCGCACCAGAGGAAGGATTTTCTACAATTCGTGTGGAGTAACTGAAAGCAGCGAATAATGGGCGCGGACGGACTTGAACCCAGGACTTCACGGATGTGAACCGTGTTTAGGTGTCGTATGTAATTCGTCGTCTAAGAGCCAACACAAATCACATCATCTCCATCAATCCGCAAATCAGAAACCAGACCGGACGTACAGTTTCAGTTGATGGGAGCTCTTTCTTAGGCTAGATTTGGGGAGTCTATCGGTTTATGATAGTGAAATTGACGCTGTCTACCTATAGATCGGCACATTAAGAATTTGGGGTTGATAACTCGACTATCCTTCGGGATATTTAATAGTTGGGCGGCCGCGTGAGATTGTCGAGATTGGGTAGCGATTGAGTCGTCTTTCGCGGTTATTGTGGAAGAACGAAAAAAACAGGAGAA
>JBARZW010000270.1:0-5998 GCA_049650305.1 Promineifilaceae bacterium (SeqCode) | reverse complement strand
GCTCACATCGGCCGGACTAATCGTCACCGAGGCGGTGGTTCTCCTGGATAGGGAACAAGGCGGCCGCGAAATGCTTAAGTCCCACGGATACACTTTATCCAGGGCCATGACACTCGGAGAGGTGCTGGCGGTTTACGAAGCCAAGAGACGGATTAGCTCCGAACAACGGGCAAAGGTCCTTAATTCACTTTACTAGTAAGCGATCTATGCTGTACTGGAATTCACACTTTCAAGCATGCACACAGATTGATCCGATTTTGTCTGAAAGCTAGTCGCCCGAAGTCGGCGCCATCAGGCGTTAGCCGCCGTCCGCGGTTAATTACCGGCCGTCAATTTCGCAGTGCGAATGCCTGCATCGCGCGGCGACCGCTTCGAGAGCGTCTTACATAGCTGTCCGCCGTCCACTATAAAAAGGAGATCGCACATGGTTAGCGCCGTTGTTTTATTGAACACCGAACGAGGGAAAATCAACGAGGTAGCCGGCGAATTGGCCGGCATGGAGGGGATCTCCGAAGTACATTCCGTTGCCGGCCAGTATGACCTGGTGGCCATACTCCGGGTGCCTGACAATGATACGCTGGCTGAGCTGGTCACGAATAAGATGCTCCAAGTCGAGGGCATCAGCGATTCGGAAACGTTGATCGCCTTCCGCGTGTTCTCGCGGCACGATCTTGAAAGCATGTTCTCCATCGGGATGTAGATCATGGGTCTGTACACGGAGCAACACACTTCCACATGATTCGCCTGACCAATCTTCAGAAGGTCATCGATCACCATACGGTGATCGCGATTGACCTTATGGAAGTCCAAGAGGGGGAGATCGCCGCCGTCGTTGGCCCCCGGGAGAGCGGCAAGGAGGTGTTGTTCGATCTACTTATCGGCAAATCGCGTCCGACCGCCGGGACAGTCAGGCTTGGGGAGCTCGATCCGGCTACCGATAAGTCTCGTTTCAGCCGCCGGGTTGGCGTACTGTTCGCCGAAGACACCCTTTACAAAAACCAGTCAGCCCAAGCCAATCTCACGTTCCTTTGCAGGCTTTACGGCCTTCCTAGATCTCGGGCGACTGAGATCCTGGCTGATG
The DNA here is from genome assembly GCA_049650305.1 of Promineifilaceae bacterium (SeqCode). Classification (GTDB taxonomy): domain Bacteria; phylum Chloroflexota; class Anaerolineae; order Promineifilales; family Promineifilaceae; genus UBA11865. The sequence continues at coordinate 4,917 of JBARZW010000270.1, read as the reverse complement.
TTGGACTCGCAGACCACGCCCGAATCAGCGCCAATAAGTTGTCACCGGGCTTGAGACGCCGCTTAGCCTTCGGCCGGGCCATATTGCACAGCCCAGAGATCCTCCTGCTAGTGGATCCTTTCGCTAATTGTGATGAAGCCTCCATATCGTTGCTGCGGAGCCTGATACGCCGGAAGGCCGACGAAGGCAATACGGCCTTGATAATGGCCGAAAACAGCGCCCAGCTGGCAACGCTGTGTGACACAATCATCATTCTCGATCAGGGGCGTGTTGTCGATGTTAAGAAACCGGCCGATGAGCAGGAATCTTCTTTACCGTTCAAAATACCGGTTCGCCTGGAAGGGAGCGTGGCCCTCATCAACCCGGCTGACGTCCTGTACGCCCTAGCCCAGGAAGGACGGACTTACCTCCAAACGGACGCGAAACGATACCCATCCCAATATACCATGACCGAGCTAGAAGAGCGCCTGGCTCCAAGAGGCTTTTTCCGTGCCCACCGGGGATACCTGGTGAACCTACAACACGTTCAAGAGGTGATTCCATATACGCGAAGCAGCTTTAGTCTGAAGCTAAATGATGATGAGGGCACATTAATACCGTTAAGCAAAGACGCGGCCCGCGAATTGAGGGAGCTATTGGGCTATTAGGAGAGGTTCACCCGGAACCTTTGGCAAAGACATCGATGGGACTCGAGACCAGAGAGGCGTAAGGGCCGCATTTCCCCAGCAAACGGCGACATCGAAAGACGTACCATCCAACCAATTACAGGCACCATTCATCCGGCCTACCGTGCCGTTCAGCGGATTTTTGCTGCAACCCATCGCTTACCTTCCTATACTGTAACCAGTAATGTTGAATGGCTGAGGTGCAGTATGAAAAGCATAAAAGCAGTAGATTTAATCCGCGACTATGGCGACTTGCGGGCCGTAAACGGGCTGACGTTTGATGTCGAAGCAGGGGAGATCTTCGGACTGCTAGGACCGAACGGGGCCGGTAAGACAACCACGTTACGCATTCTCACGGGAAGGCTCTTACCAACTTCGGGAAATGCCTGGGTCGGCGGTTATAATGTCGTTGACGAACGCCAGATGATAAAGCCCAATATTGGAGTCGTATTCGAGTATCAAAACATCTATGAGCGATTATCTGGACGAGATAATTTGCGCTTCGCTGCCCGATTATATGGCGTGAACGGCAGCCGGGTAGAAAGCGTGTTGAGCCAGGTTGGACTCGTGGAAAAGGCCGGTGTTAGGGCGAAGAAATACTCCAACGGAATGAAACAACGGCTGTTGATAGCCCGTGCGCTCCTGCATGAACCCCAGGTATTGTTCTTCGATGAACCAACCCGAGGTCTGGATCCGCACGTGGCCCGCGATATCAGGGCGATGGTGGGCGATCTAGCTCACAGGGGCGTGACCGTCTTTCTGACTACGCACTATATGGAGGAAGCGGACCGGCTGTGCGACAGGGTAGCCATCATTGACCATGGATCAATTGTAGCCCTTGATAGCCCGCAAAATCTCAAAACGACGCATGGGGCGACATCGTTGGAAGATGTTTTTGTCCAGTTGACCGGCCGGGGCATCAGCCGGGGGATTAATGACAATGACTACAACTAGGATTCGCCGCGATTCCATTCGCATCGTCGGCGCGCTTGTTTCAAAAGATATCGTCGACGCGCTCAAGAACAGGACGACTCTGAGTATCTTTTTCACCGTCATCTTCCTGGTGGCCCTTTATCGATTCATGCCACTGTTGTATAGCAGTGATGTCTTGCCCCGTGTAGTGATCTATAGCCCCGAGCAGACCCGACTGGCGGCCAGCCTCGATAACCGTTCCGATCTAGACCTGCGCCTAGTGGAAACGCGGGAGGACATGAAAGCCTACATAGCCGATACAGACTTCGCCGTATTAGGCTTGGAGATCCCACCTGGGTTTGACCAGGCGTTGGAATCCGGAGGGACGATTGAAGTTGATGGCCACCTCGCCTACTGGCTCGGCGATGACGAGAGCGCCGAGACACGCGCATTCTTCGAGCAACGGTTAGCCGAGATCGCCGGTCGTCCGGTGACGATCAACCTGGACGGAAACACCGTTTATGCTCGCCCAGACTCGTATGGTCAGGCGTTTTTCGCCGCTGGGTCAATGATCGTCGCCGTCCTCTTGGTCGGAATTTCACTGACCACCCAGCTTATGCTGGAGGAAAAACAAACCAAAACCCTGGATGCGCTGCTTGTGTCACCTGCTACACCAGGGAATGTGGTAGTTGGAAAAGCCTTGACGGGCCTTTTCTACTGCCTGATCGTGGGCTCCATCGTGCTGGTGATATATGCGAACCTGGTGACACATTGGTGGTTGGCCATACTTTTACTCGTCGCCGGTTCCCTCTTCGCCGTTAGTCTGGGACTGTTGCTGGGGACCGTCATTGAGTTGCAGAGTCAGATAAAGCTGTGGACCTTCATCCTTTACCAACCCCTGCTAATACCAGTATTCTTGGTCATATTATCAGATATCTTACCCCAACCACTCCTAACCGCCTTTGAGTGGATTCCGACTGTGGCCTGGTCTTTCGCCCTACGTGCTTCCTTTGCCGAAATCACGCCGGTCAGCAGCTATGCCCTTCCGTTGGCTCTACTCATCGCCTCGACCATGGTTCTACTAGCAGCGACAACCTGGTTTGTCCAACGATCTGAGAGTTGAGCGTCCGGAGAGCTATCATGAACCCGAGAAGAAGACAGATCAGAGAAACGATACGTATCACCGGCGCCATTGCCCGAAAGGACATCGTGGACGCGGTGAAAAACAAGACGACGGCGATCATTGTCGCGGCTACCTTTATGCTGATCCTATCGAGCAAGGCCTTACCCCTCCTATTGGACTTGAGAGGCGTGTTGCAGGTGGTCGCCTACGACGCGGGGGAAGCTGAATTTCTTACCCAGCCAGACGAGGACGACGATGTGGTCCTATACCGGGTTTCATCGATAGCCGACCTGGAGGACACAATCAGCGAGAGCAGGGGAAATGTCATTGGCATCGCCATACCGGCTGATTTCGACGACACGATAAGCCAAAATGGCTCGACGGAAGTGGAGGGCTACGTAGCCCACTGGGTCAATTCCGAAGACAAGGTTGAGATGCGGACGATACTGGAAGCCAAGCTCACCCATGCAGTGGGGAAACCAGTGAGCATCAATACCCAGGGGAACGAGATAGTACCCAGGCCAGACTCGGGAGGGCAGCCATTCATGTTAGCCCTCGTACTCCTGGTCGCCGTCACCTTGATCACGGTCATGGTCGTACCCCAACTGATGATAGAGGAAAAGGAAACGCGCACGCTTGACGCTTTGTTTCTGTCTCCCGCCTCGGTCAACGAGGTCGTCGCAGGCAAAGCCCTGGCCGGCATTGTATTTGCCCTTATTGGGGCGGGGGTGGTGCTCGTTTTCAACGCTTTGATGATCCAGAACTGGGCCCTGACCCTGGTAGCGCTGCTGTGTGGCGCACTTTTTGCCGTTGCAGTTGGGCTATTGCTGGGGATTGTGATTGAAGACCAACAAAGCCTGAATCTTGTATTGGGATTCGTATTCGTGTTTCTCATATTTCCGGCTTTTCTGGCTAATGCTATGGGGCCTAATTGGCCAGAATGGCTCAGGATAATTTTTCCCTGGATACCGACCGTTGCCTTGAGCAACGTGTTGCGTATTTCATTCTCTGATACTCTGGAGACCGGTCAGATAATCGGCGGCCTGGCCATCGTCCTGGTAAGTGCGGCAGCCCTGTACGCTATTGCATCCTGGCGTATGAGCCAACTGGAAAGGGAGTAAGATGTAACCACTTCATTCTTCCTGCATCTAAATTGATGGACAACGATAAACATAGTTGGAGATTTAGAGGACGGAATAAATGGAAATGGTGATTGATTTTCCCGGTGGAGCGCGAGTAGACGCTCATTTTGGTCCCTATACGGTGCGAACAGACCAGCCTTATCAAGGGGGCGGACAAGATTCTGCTCCCACGCCCTTTGCGACCTTCTTAGCATCAGTAGGCACCTGCGCCGGCATTTATGTTTCGGGTTTTTGCCGCCAGCGAGGAATCTCTACCGACGGGATCAGACTGGTGCAAAGGCTTGAGGTTAACCCGCTTAACGGTATGGTCGGCAAGATCTTGCTGGATATCCAGCTTCCCCCTGACTTTCCGGAGAAGTATAAAGCGGCCGTGATCCGCTCGGCCGATCAATGTGCCGTGAAGAAGCATTTCGAGCAACCGCCACAATTTGAGATTAACGCCACGACAGTAAAAGACCTGGTAACTGTTTAGAAATCTGAGCCTGGTTCCGCCCTGAATATCGGGCCCGGTAAAATACTATCCTCCTTTAAGCAAGCCCGCGGCGGGCACAACCGCGGGCTTTTACTTATGCCTGGCGGCCATTTCTTGGGTTCACCTTTTTGCCAGGGGGGAGGCCCTCAGAAGGGCTTGGCTCTAAGAAGGGCTTGGCTCTAAGAAGAGCTTGGCTCTAAGAAGAGCTTGGCCCTAGGAAGGGCTGGGGAGATTTAAACTATTTCATACCGATACTTTACAATCTCAAAACAATTATCTGGTATCGTGCCTCTAGATTACAAGTCTTTGAGCCTTACTAATTTGCATGCCTGCGAGCCATACTAGATCGCACGCACGCGAGGCTTGCTAGGTAATTCGCCTGCATTTTTGCTGGCGAATCAGCATCGGAGGTATACAGATGAGCAAAACCAAGAAAACTCTGATCATTGCCTTAGCTCTGGTAGCGCTTCTGGCGCTGGCCGGTTCGGTTATCGCCTATGCCCGCGTTTCAAAGAGCGCGAACAGCCCCCAAGAGAGCGGAGAGACTGACCCTGCAATGCAGGGTTCGGAGGATCCGGGCTTGGCAGGGCAGGCTTTGGAGGA
>JBARZW010000269.1:0-5350 GCA_049650305.1 Promineifilaceae bacterium (SeqCode) | reverse complement strand
TCGCTACGACAATGCCGGGGCAAAACAACACGGAAAAATGCCCTACTTCCAGGTTCCATCTGAGGTACTGGAAGATTCGGACGCCTTGCGCGACTGGGCTGAAGTCTCATTGAAAATCGCTCATGCGACCAAGAAGAAGTAACCTCCAACAATACACAAGATGTTACCCTGCATAAGCTGTGGCGCCTGGGTGCCAGATAGTGACGGGCCCACCCACGACAATGTCGGGCCATCACCAGGTTACTAGGGGATCTTTGGTGAGCTGTTAGCCAAGGTGTATGAAGAATATGCCTTCCCGGACGGACTCCGCCTGGCGACCGACGCCTATGCGGTCCAGCATCCCGGCACCCCGTCACGCAAGTCGATCCAATCAGTTGCGGTTCACCTGATCTCCCTGCACCATCAGCTTGAGCGTGGATCTAGTGCCGGCAACGCGACGTTCGCGATGGGCAGAGTCGCGGCCCATAGTGAGCGCTTCAAGTGGTTGGAGCCGCCGTCATCGATGGGGGCCGTCACTGTTGTCGATGTATACGCGGCCCAAGACGCGACAGAACACCAGCGCCTGGTCCAGGCATGGGCCGAGGCGACCTGGGTAGCGTGGTCGGCCCATCACGCAGTGATCAGGCACTGGGCAAATTCCTTGTAGTCTAAATTCCGGCATTAGATAGCTCAGGAGGGATTGCTAGACTACCGCTAGACGCCCTCTAGATGCAGGGTAGCATAACGGATTTATTGATACTTATTCGTCGCCGGCTGTCTGGCCTCGTCTGATCAGCATTAGACTTAGCTCCGTTCCGCCCTCTGCCTGAAACCAAGTATAACTGTCTCGATCACCCCACCGCCACCGCTGCCGCCGGGCGGATGTCAACATTTTCCTACTCGTTTGTCCGCCTCCGGCCGCTTGTGCCAGAGTCAGTCAGTGCGAGACTCGACGCACAGGAGCAAAGGTGTGGGATAGCACGAGGGCGTTCTTGGCCGCTTGGTACTCTGCCTACCAGTCCTCACCAAGCGCTAAATCAATCCGCCAGGGCTTAGAATTCTTCGTTCAGCAATAGATTACATGTTACAATAAAATTTGACTCGAGTTTTCACTCTAGACAAACAACAAGACTCATGAGGTAAAAGGTACATGCCAATATTTATGGATCGACATTATATTGAAGGGGCTACTAGTCAGGCAATGGAAGGAGCCCACCAGCAAGATATCGAAATGCAGCACGAACATGGTGTCAACATCATGACTTACTGGTTCGACGAGGCGCGTTCCACAGCCTTTTGCCTGGCCGACGCCCCCAATGAGGAAGCACTCCGGAATCTCCATGCAAGTTCCCACGGTTTTGTCCCCAACGAAATAATCCCGGTCGATCCCCTCGCGGTCCAGGCGTTCTTAGGGCGAATCGAAGACCCGGTTCCGGATCCTGGATCGGATGAAAGCTCCGGGCAGGAAGAAATCGAGCCCGCCTATCGCTCGATCATGTTCACGGATTTGAAAGATTCGACGCAGCTGGCCGTGCAACTTGGCGACGAGAAAGCGATGCACCTGCTCCGTGTCCATAATGCGTTGACCCGCGAGGCGCTCAGAGCGCATAACGGCCGAGAAGTTAAGACCACAGGAGATGGGTTCCTCTTGTCCTTTGTCAACGCCGCCGAGGCCCTCAACTGTGCTATCGCTATTCAGGACTCATTCGCGGAATACAATGTGAGGCACCCCGGAGAAACGCTGTATGTGCGCATTGGCGTTGCTGCCGGGGAACCTATTGAAGAGAAAGGCGATTTGTATGGGGCTGCTGTCAATATGGCTTCCCGCATATGCTCTCATGCAAAAGCGGGCGGAGTGTTAATTGCCCAGGTTGTCTGCGATGAACTTGAAGAGGGAAAGAGCCATTGGCGAATTGCTTCCGGTGGCAAGTTGACGCTGAAGGGATTCGCACAACCTGTTGATGTTTACGAAGTTTCGTGGGGCCAACCTACTTCGACAGCTGGATAATTTGCCGAAATATGGCTGAGTTGTGAACATTCCCTGTAAGGTTCTTGTGGGCAGGACGTGCCGATCAGGCAATTCTGGCTTAAGCGTATATCCCCTATGACGAGCAACCAGGAGCCATATCTCGACAAGTAACCCCTTCCCCGCCTCCTTCGGGGGCTAAGCAAACACTAGAGCTTGCCCCCTGCCGCAAAAACTCAGCTGAGCTCGTCACACAACAATAATAGCGACCTCCTGAGTCGCGTAAAAAACCCTTTACTTGGACCAACACGCTAAGCGGCACAGAATCGGAGAATATTCTTAACTTCGACGGCGTCAACACCCTGAATGCTGGCAACTGGATTATGGGCTTGAAGGAAGCGATCTGCTGCGGGAATGCGTTCCCGGGGGAGGGTCAGTCATATTCTGCCGGTATTGCAGCGATATGCTCCATCAGTTGGTCAAGTTCGGAGACATTGCTATTATGATGGCACCCATACTTAGCTAGGAAATACATAGCCATGTCATCAAATTTAAAGCAAGTTGAGCAAACCACTCGATTTGTCGGCCGGGAAACTGAACTAAGCGAAACAAAACAACTCCTGAACACCGCGGACTGCCATTTGTTGACACTGGTGGGGGTGGGTGGTATCGGCAAAACGCGGTTGGCGATACAGCTTGCGAAGGGTCAACAACAGGCATTTGCCCATGGAGCATGGTTCGTAAACCTGCAACCGCTCCGATCTGGCAAACAGATCGCCTCGGCTGTGATGGATGCAGCGGGCATAGTGCCATCCGGTCATGACACAACGGAAAACCAACTTCTACAGTACCTGCAAGAGAAAAAATTACTCCTCCTGCTAGATAACTTTGAGCATGTATTAGACGGTGTCGGGATCCTGACCCAGATCATTCAGCGTGCACCTGAAATCAAACTGTTGGTGACCTCACGAGAAGCTCTAAGTTTGCCGGAAGAATGGCTGTATCCGGTAGAGGGCCTGCCTACTCCCCTAAGCCATCAGACTGATAACATCGAGTCGATTACCGCTGTAGAGTTATTCGTCGAACGGGCACGCCAGGTACGGCCGAATTTCTCTTTGGTCGATAACCGCGCCAGCGTTGTACGCATCTGCCAGCTTGTTGACGGCCTTCCACTGGCGATAGAGATGGCGGCTTCCTGGACAAAATCGCTGCGCTGTTCGGAAATCGCCGCGGAAATCCAACTCAACCTGAATTTTCTTACCTCTAATCTACGCCATGTGCCGGAACGCCATCGCAGCATGCAGGCTGTTTTTGCCCAAACGTGGGGGCGTTTGACAGATAGCGAACAAGCCCTGTTTAAGAAGCTGGCTATCTTCAGGGGCGGCTTTCGGCGCGAAGCAGCAGAATCCATTGCTGGTGCGTCCTTACCCCTTCTTTCATCTTTGCTGGATAAATCCTTGCTCCGTCGCGAAGCAAATGGACGCTATCAAATTCATGAACTGCTACGCCAATATGCGAGCGGCAAGCTGGATGATTCGGAAATAGAAGCCCTGAAGGAGGCCCATTGCCGCTACTACTGTGATTTCCTCGCTCAGCGAAAGCTCGGAACGGTGGAACGAACGCAAGTGAAGACCACTCTAGAAATCGAAGGTGAACTAGAAAATATCCGTATAGCCTGGGGATATGCGGTTGACAACGAACAGATCGACTCTCTCAAGAAAGCGGCCGCGCCGTATTTCTATTATTGCCAAATACGGAGCCGATATCTGGAATCGGCAGAAGCCTCAGGGCTCGCTGTGGATGTGCTTGAAGAGGCAGATGACCTACCCGGAATGGCCCAAGTTCTCGTGTACCAAGGATGGATGCTTGTCAGGATTGGCCGTTTTGGACAGGCGGCTAAAGGGCTTAAGCGTAGCAGGGCCCTATTTGAAGAGCTGCAGCTAACACCGGTTTATGGAATGGGATCACATCCGCTGGCTCCGTTCATCATCCTCGCCGTAATCCAAGGCGATTACACGAGAGCCGAAGCGTTAGGCGAAAAACTCAAAGCCGATTCTGCTGCCGCCGGAGACAAACATAATATGTCCTTTGCCTGTTACGGCCTGACCAGTGCTTATCTCAATCAAGGGCAGTATGAGGCCGCTCTAGATAACGGGTATGCGGCCGTTGAACTGGTTGATGACATTGGAAACCATTGGTTCGGCGCTTATTGCCATATTGAATTGGGAAATACTCATCGAGCAATGGGTCATTATGCCAAGGCCGAACGACATTACCGCGAAGCTCTACGTATTAAGAAAGAATATGACGACCCAGAAGGTATTGCCGTTACCGCTAAACATCTGGGTGATATTTCCTTCCTGCAACACGATTATCAGGACGCGCAGCTACTGTACGAACAGAGTTTATCGGTTTACCAGAAGCTGAATGATAAGGGCGGCTTAGCTGGCGCCCATCATGGTCTTGGGCAGGTAGCATTCCAGGCCGGTGCGGCCGGCGTTGCTGCATACCATTTTCGAGAGGCACTGGATATCGCCAGCAAGATCAATTTCGTACCGCTACTGCTATCGATACTGATTGATGTTGGCAAACTGACGCTAGAAAATGATCTCAAGAATCGTGGGATTGAACTGCTGCGACTGGTAAATGACCATCCGGCCAGCAATCAGCAGCAGCGAGAAAAGGCGTCCTCTTTTCTTACTAGTATTCCCATCATCGATGACGCTCCCATCCCCGATCTCAATACGACGATTATCGCTTTGCGGGCTGAGCTGCTGGATTTTGAGCCGGATACACCAACGGTAGAAATGTCTCCCATGATCGACCCACTTACCAGTCGTGAATTAGATGTAATGCGATTGATCGGGCAGGGCTTATCAAATCCGGCGATCGCAGAACGACTAACAATCTCGGTTGGTACGGTAAAAGCGCACACCCACCGCATTTACGGCAAATTGGGCGTAACAAATCGTGTTGAAGCAGTCATCAAAGCCCAAGAATTATCACTCCTAGACGATAAACCCTGAACTTGTAAACCCGCCCCAGAAACTAAACCCTTAAATAAACCCTTGTTAGACGACATTTTCCTGTTTGTATCTTATTGTATAGATATCTATTCAAATCAAAGAACAGGAGAACTGACAGAATCATGCTTATCCAAGAGTCCGCTACAAATTTAGGTACAGGTACAATGTTGGATAACACCCTCATTGAGGTCCTTCAAGAACGTTTTCAGGGTGAAATCATCAGGCCAACTGATGCTGGTTATAACGATGCTCGCACGATTTGGAATGCGATGATCGACAAGTATCCGGCGCTCATAGCCCGCTGCACAAGCAGTGATGATGTCATTGAGGCTGTGAACTTCGCCCGCGACAATGAATTGCTCTTGTCCATTCGCGGCAG
>JBARZW010000268.1:0-2791 GCA_049650305.1 Promineifilaceae bacterium (SeqCode) | reverse complement strand
CAGCCCATCCTGATCAATGAGACCACCCGACTAGCCCTAAGTGACGATATCCGGGTAGAAGATCAGGGCATCGTGCCTATCCGGGGCAAGAAAGAGGAGGTTCATGTGTATTCTGTTAGTATCATTAATAATTGATAGTGGCGCTTGATCGGGCAAAGCCAGTCAAAGGTTGGCAGCATGGATGAAAAACTGATCGGCAAGGTACCGCTTTTCGCCGGTCTGCCGTCTTCGGAGATCCGTTATCTAGCCGAAACGCTGCAACTGCGTGAGGTTCCAGCAGGGACTACTCTCATCCAGGAGGGCGGGAGCGACCACCGTTTCTACATTCTGCTGGAGGGGCAGGCTGAGGTGTTTAAGGTGATGGCCAGCCAGGCGCCTTCCGACAGCGCAATCGAGGTCGACGAACGCATCCTGAGCGTGCTTGACCCTGGCGCGTTGATCGGCGAGATGAGTCTGTTTAGCCGTGACGGCCGCCATACGGCCAGCGTGCGCGCCCTGAGCTCGCTGCTTTTGCTGGAAATGACCCGCAATGATTTTGACACTCTTCTGCACCGCCAGCCCGCAATGACCTATGATCTGGTTAGCATGCTTAGCCGCCGTCTGGAACGGTCAGAGAATACTACCATCTTCGATCTGCAGGAGAAGAATCGACAGCTAATCAGAGCATACCGGGAACTGGAGGCCGCCCAGGCTCAACTAGTGGAAAAGGAGAAACTGGAACATGAGCTGGAGCTCGCCCGCGAAATCCAGCTGAACATCTTGCCCGAAAATATCCCATCGTTGGCAGGATTTGATTTCGGGGCGATGGTAGTACCTGCCAGGGCCGTGGGCGGCGATTTTTATGATTTCATCCCTCTTGATGACCAACTTATGGGAATCGTCGTGGGCGATGTTTCTGACAAAAGCATCCCGGCAGCCATGTACATGTCCTTATCCTATGGCCTCATCCGTGCCGAAGCCCGGCGCCTAGCCCCGCCAACCGAAACCTTGCGAAATGTAAACCGTCATTTACTGGAAGTCAGCACCTCCGGAATGTTCGTCACTGTTCTGTACGGTATTCTCAATCGGGTTACGCGAGAATTCCGATTTGCCCGTGCAGGTCATGAATATCCAATCATCCTGGACAGCCGCGGACGGCCGGTTGAATTAACACAGACTACTGGGCGGCTGATGGGTCTTTTTGACGACCTCTCCTTGCAGGAGGAGTCAATCATCTTTCCACTTGGGGGCATTGCTCTGATATTCAGCGACGGAATCACAGAAGCGATGAACGAGCACGGAGAGCAGTATGGCGCCTCGGGAGCGCTGGATTTTCTGAGCCGTCACGTGGGCAGCTATTCACCCCACAAGCCGGCGTGTGATGTCTGTGAACGGCTGCTGTTGGAACTTCGATCATTCGTTGGTCCAGAGTTGCAGCAAGATGATATAACAATCGTAGCCATTCAAGGTTAGGAGCAGGAAGATGGCACAATCTACTAGTGATCGATCATTGCGTATATTCCTCGCCAATATACCCCTGTTTACCTGTCTGGAAGAACCGGAACTAGCCCAGATAGCCCAATCTGGCCGTTACCGGCAAATACCTAAGGGATCGATCTTATTTTTCCAGGATGATCCGGCCGATGATCTGTATATACTGCGATCTGGCTCCGTGGCGATTTATGTTTCCAGCAGCGATGGTCGGGAACTCGTTTTGGGCGAGATGCGGCCAGGTGACTGTTTTGGCGAATTGGCCTTGATAACAGGTCAAACACGTTCGATTACCGCTGTAGTCTTGCGAAAGAGCGAAGTGTTTATCATTCCAGGCCGGCTCTTTCTGGACCTAATGGACAGCAATCCCGAGATGCTACGCCGCTTGCTTATCGTAACGGCTCAACGTCTTTATGCTTCGACCCAGCGGGAAAGTGCGCTAGCTTTTCTAGACGCACCGGCCCGCCTGGCCCGGATCCTGCTGCAGTTGGCGCAGCTATCGGATGCGCCCGGTGGATACATCACTATTTCCCAGCTCGACCTGGCCCGTCGCGCCGGTCTGACCCGCCAGACGGTAGCTAAGATCCTCGGCCGCTGGCGCCGATCGGGCTGGCTGCTGACCGGTCGAGGTCGGGTGGTGCTGCTGGACGAATCCGCATTGCAACAGATAGAAAGCCAAGCCACTTTCTGACTGACTGCTTTCTCGAGTAAATAGGGCAAGATCAGCCTAACTCAAGAATCATATTTCCCCTTCTCCTATTACGCCAACACGCCATAGTTTGTGTCACCTTTGCGACAGAACCATTATTACATTCCTGATACACTTCGCTTAAGTCTATCGGGGATCGATTAAGAGGTCGTTCCGATAATCAAGGAGCAGAGCAAACTGCCCCGAAAACAGATAGCTTTAGACAACTTATTGGCTAGATCAAATAAATAGGAGGAAAATCCGATGAGCAAAAGTCAGGAAAAGATATTGAACAGGTTACTCGATAAGTTGACGGCCGTACGTGCGACTCTTAAAAGCGATGAGCGCGCCATGCTGGATTCTATGGTATTGAATGCAAATATCATGACTGCCGGATACGAGGTTATGCAGCATGGGTTGGAAGCAGGCGTCACTCCCGCGGTTGACGCTGCCATTGAAGCCGGCGCTGTCACCCCCAGAACGACAATGAGTCCGGACGAGGTGGTTCAACACGGGCTGAAAGAAGGTATGGTTCCCGCGGTTGACGCTGCCATTGAAGCCGGCGCTGTCACCCCCAGAACGACAATGAGTCCGGACGAGGTGGTTCAACACGGGCTGAAAGAAGGTATGGTT
>JBARZW010000267.1:0-4793 GCA_049650305.1 Promineifilaceae bacterium (SeqCode) | reverse complement strand
ACCGACTACTGGGTGGCTGAATTTACCATGCCCAGCGGTAAGAAACGCCGTAAGCGATCAGAACAGCAACAGTACATTGAAAGAGCCACGCGCAGAAAAGCGCCAGCCACAAAAAGCAAAGAATCGCCTGGGAGGAAGGGAGTTACGACCAACCTCGTTTCCATGAATACAGCCAGAAACAGGTGCGCATACGTCCAGACACCATAATTCTGGATGCTTCATCTAGATGCTCAGCCAGATGAAGTAATAGATCAATCACAGAGTTTAGCATGTCCATCAGTTCCCTCTGTTATATTTGATGTGACTGTTCATGGAGATAGTTCTCCTACTGCTGGTTAGATTTGGTCATCCCTTTTCTCGCATAGCAGACTATCGCCCTCATCTTTGATTGATTACACTCCTCTTAGAGCTAGATTTGGTAACTTACAACCAATAAGGGGAACCAGAATGCTGTTGAATTCACGTTACGCTCCCTAATCTGATCGGTGCCGGGTTCCACAGGAACTGGGCAGCTTCTATTCCTGACCTCGCGCTCGCTTTTGGGAGCTATGTAAGCCAACAGCGCGCGTTACCGGCAATACAAACAAAACCCCAGTGTCCGCTTCGTCTAAGTCGCCGGTGATAGCCTGGGTAGCCTCAATAATGCGACCCACGAGGGCCTCATCTTCTACCACAGTAAAGAATGTGCGGTGATGCTCCTCGCGCGATGTCAGCAAGCTCTCGATACTCGGCATCAAAGGTAGATCATCACCGATAGCGGATTCGCGCACACGAGCCAACCCAGTGGTTTCCAAAATGGTTACACCAGATGCTCCAGCAGCTACCCAAGCGTCGAGTACGGTCTGGCCTTGTTCCATTTTATCCAAGACAAGAAGTATCAAATGGTACATTAGCGTTCCTTTTTCTGATGCGTTTTGCTAAATTTCTTTTGAGAAGTTTTCCATAAAGGTTTGCGAAAATTTATGCGTGATAATCTTCTATTCTGAAAGCTCGGAATCGGGTTGATGCACTTGCGCTATTTCTCTTCGACCAACACGTCGTCCAGGATAGAGTATACGCAACATGAGTGGTGTGAGTAGCGTTGTTGCCACTACCACGAGAACCATGCTGGCAAAGACGTTATTTCCAACCACGCCAGTATCCAACCCTACGGTAGCCCGATTACCACCACGGCAAATGAAGGTGCCTATACAGATGGCCCACTAGGCAAAGGCGGTGGCTCGGCCAGCTACATGGTTTGTGAAGCGGGAACAAGCACATGCTCGAATGTTGTAGATGTCAACTGGTGACGATAATACATGCTGCTCCGCAAATCTCCCGGCAACCAAGTTCCTCGGATTATTGAATTGCAGCGAACATACCATACGTGGATACCGGACAGACCTTCTTGTATTCGGGCTATAGCGGGTAGGTCGCCAGTGCCAAAACTAATTGTGGAACAGTACGCTTCGATTGACGCCCGGTTTGATAACTGTAGAATATCGAGAAGATATATCAATATAGCCTCGGGAGGCTGAATTACAATTACGTTGCAAATGAGACCTCACGGATCTTAACATAACCGCTGATTGTTAATGGGTTCTACCTCGAGTAGAATGACATTACGGAGTTGATTCCCGTTCTTAGGGTTCACATCCGTGAGGTCGTTTACCCTATACCAGCTGCTGCAATTCCTCCACTGTTATTCGGCAGTCGGAAGACCGACAGCTAAATAAGTTATTTTGCTCCGATTCTTCAGCTACTTCAATTCCAGACCTCCGCTTCGCTTCGCCCTGGTATCTTCGCAGCTTCGAAACCGAGCCCCTGGGGATCATCTTGTATTCTTACCGACATTGTCGACCTCAAAATAATCACTATATATAGTTACTCTCCTCCAATATAGCTAGAAGAGAAATTATCTGAGAAAACTTGGCATTACCCAAGTTTTCTCAGACTCTTTCAAGGCTAGGCTCCCGCTTGGCATGGCTGCATGCATGACGAGTAAATATGGTACCGAGTAGGATTAGAGCATGGAACCGATTGGTTCTGAGACCTCCTCCTAACCGGTATCTCTGACTGAATTTTCGTTAGGAACAGATCGACCAATCTCTTGCAATAAAGATTGGTACCTATTTGGAGTTCAGCCTAAGTCCGTGAGGTCCTGGGTTCGAGTCCCCGCGCGCCCACCTCAGTTATTCGGCTCACATTGAGCCGCTTTGTGCGCTATTTTGGTGACGAAATTCCGGACCTGAAAGACATTACCCCTCACGATATCAAGGCCTTTCTCCACACTCTCAAAACAACAGCGCCTGACAATAGATCATTCATTCCCCGGGAGCCTAAACCGCTCAGCCCCAAGTCAATCCGCAATGCGCATGGGACGTTATCTTCACTGTGGGAATGGGTGATCGAAGAAGGGTTGGCAAAAGAAAATATCGTGCGGGCGGTGAAGCCACCTAATCCCAAGCTGCCAGCGATTCAACCGTTTGAAGCTGACGAAATAAGAAAGCTGCTCCGTCAAACCGGACAGGGTGAAACGGCCGAATTGCGGCCCAAGGACAGAACCCTTATCCTCTTCCTTCTGGATACAGGGGTTCGTGTCTCCGAACTAATCAATTTGAGGATTCGTGACGCTGATCTGAGGCTGGGTACTGCTTTGGTGCAGGGAAAAGGGCGTCTTGACAGTGGTCAGGGAAAGCAGCGGATGGTCTACTTCGGCGACAGGGTCAAACGTTCTTTGCAACGATACCTGTCGGAGCGCGGCGAACCCGAGCCAGGTCACACCTGCGCACACTCAAGCCGACAAAGACCCAGTCCTCTTTCCCCTCGCCCGAGACCCGCCGAAAGTTTCGGTACGTGGCCACGGTTGACATTGCCAGCAAGTGGACGATGCCGATCCGCAAGTCGCCGCAAGTGCTTAATCAGCTAGTGATGCGCACTGAGGACCTCAGAACAACGCACAATCAGTCGCCTTTAGCGACATCAGTCCAATTGGGGCAGAATTCTCATCGACAACTGATTGGAGATCAAGTACTTTACATTTGAACGTTCCTTCCCGAAGCTGAGCTGCCTATTTGAGTACGCCGTTTCGAAGGCGAAAAGGAACGCGCAGCAGATGCTTTAGCTTCGCCGTCGCCATTTGTTATAATCAGCGCTGTTCATAACGAAATATCTATCCTCAGTAAGAAACGGGATAGCCTAGCCAGTGTTTTGCTCAATTTGATATACCGGAGTTCTATGGGCGATATTTGCCTAATTATATTTGCCTGATTCATAGAGTGCCTGATGCTGCAATCTTTCCCGCTGGTGAGTGAACAACTTGAGGCCGCAACGGCCGTCTTGTTAGACACGTTCCCGATCGATCCCGCTGCTATCCGCCATCTGTTTATTCCCTATCGCATATGCCCCTTGGGAGCCCATGTCGATCATCAAGGCGGTCACGTCCTCGGACGGATCATCAACAGTGGCACGGTCCTTGTATACGCGCCACATCCTGAACCAGAGATCCGTTTAGCCAGCATGAACTTCACTGGCCCGATCGCCTTTCCCATTGGCGCGGAGGTGCAGCCTGATCATTGGGCCCGTTATGCACAGGCTGCGGCGCTGGCATTGAGTCAGAATCATGTTCTAGCACGAGGTTTTACCGGCGTGGTCAGTGGTACTCTGATCGGCGCAGGTCTCAGTTCATCGGCAGCGGTGGGCCTCGCGTACCTGCAGGCGCTTGCCGATGCCAACAACATCTCGCTGACCGCTGCCAATTTGGTGGAGCTAGATTACCAGCTTGAGCACGCCTTTTTAGGCTTACAAAACGGGATTCTTGATCAGAGCAGCATACTGTTTGGGCGGAAGAATGAACTGGTCTACATTGATACCCGTAACCGCCAGTCACAACCTGTTCCTGATCCGCCGCAAGCAGATGATGTAGTCTGGCTTGTCGTGCATTCCGGCATTGTCCGTGAGTTGACGAGGAGCGGCGGTTACAACCACGGTGTCGCTGAATGTAGGGCAGCAGCACAATGGCTGTTACCAGAGGCAGCTGTGCTTTCGGATGTGCCGCATGAAGTTTTTACTGACAGCGCCCATGCTATGCCCGACAATCTGCGCCGTCGCGCGACTCACTACTTTGGCGAAGTGGCCCGGGTCAGCGCAGGGGTGCAGGCCTGGCGCAAGAATGACGTCGCGCGCTTCGGGTCGCTCATGAACGATTCGTGCGCAAGTTCGATCCACGAGTATGGATCTGGGCAGGCTGAAATCATCGCCTTGCATCAGATTGTCAGCGCTTCCCCGGGTATATGCGGCAGTCGTTTTAGCGGCGCCGGTCACGGCGGCTGTGTCATTGGCCTGGCAGATCGCGCCCAGGCAGAAACGGCAGCCTCCCATATCCTGGCTGAATACAACAGGATGTACCCCGAGTTAGCTAAAGAGGCAGCCGTTTACCAAGTGGAAAACGGGACGCCATCGTGAACCAAAAACCGATCACAGCTGTTCTGCTGGCTGCGGGCCGGGGCCAGCGTCTGCGCCCGTATACGGATGTCGTGCCCAAGCCGTTACTACCTGTCAACGGCCGTGCTACTCTGGATTACATTCTTACCGCAGTCGCTGAGGCCGATATTCGCAATGTGTGTATTGTTACGCACCATATGAGCGAGCAAATCGAAAAATTTGTAGGCGATGGATCCGCCTGGAATTTAACCGCCGTTTATTGTCGCCAACCATCTCTGGTTGGGACGGCTCATGCCCTACAAACGGCTTTGTCGATTTACCCGGCGCTATTTGCCAGAGAACGTCCGTTCATTTTGACTGCTACTGATTAC
>JBARZW010000266.1:0-3359 GCA_049650305.1 Promineifilaceae bacterium (SeqCode) | reverse complement strand
CTGTATAGTCCTTGATTTGGGCTGTATGGATAGGAACCGCCGGCATCATCAAACTTGTCAAATGCATACCAAAGTGAGTTGTCTGGCGTCAATGTCGAAGTGGTCATGTGCAAATCAGGTCTTCGATCCCGGTCAAGAGTTGTTATGGGATCAAGTGTGACAGGTGCTAAAGCAGTCATAGTCGGACTAGTTTGCAGATCCGCCAAAATGGACAGATGAATGCCCAATTGCTGGCTATAGGCAACAATATCTTCAATTACATTTGAATTGGGCAGATTCGTGCTGCACCAGGTCACGTATTGGCCTGGCTGCAGCTGATCCAGGGCCAGCTTCAGGTCGGCAACACCCTTCATGGTGTGGCCCTGGAAATTTTCGGAGGGGTAAAAGGCTGGTTCATCGCAAGGATTAACAGCGTTCAAGCCAACGGACAGAGTGAAGACCCATTGCCCATCCCAGTAATGACTTTGTATCACGTATCCCTTGAGAGATGGGGGAAGCGGATTTAATGGCAGGGTCGTTTCTGGTGGAGAGTCCGATACACCGCTTTCACCAGGCCATTTTTCGTTCGTAGCCATGCTGGCCATCGATTGAATGAAGACCTCTATTTCTGTCGTTTGCCGGCCGAAATCCTCGATCCCGGCATTCGTTGGGGATAGCCCTGAGAGATCCAGGTCTAGTTGCTCGACCTGGGTCACACCTTGAGCCATGCGGATCAGGAACAGCTTTCCCCGGTCCAGATCATAGGGGCTACCGTCGATGGTGAATTCAGCTTGCAGGCCATCTCTGGTTTCCAGGCTGTATTCATATCTACGACCGTCGATTGACTGGGCACTACCGCTTTGATGGAACACCGGGTCGTTCGTGGCACTCTCGGTATGGTTGTTGTGTCCACCTTCAAAAACATCGTCCCAGATCAGGATCCGCAGCCCCTCAGGCCAATCCAGCAGCAGATAGCTGGTTTGGTCAATCGATCCCCCGAGGGCATTTGGCCCGGGTGCGGTCGACCGACCACAGGCGACAAGGATAATAGTCAAAAGTGCCAGAACAAACGGGTTGATTAAACCTCGGCCCATCCCGTTAAAGAGCGGCCCGTTTATAACGGCCTTGTTACTTGTTTGTTGCATTTCGTTACTCCAATATTCTGAATATTAAACCCAAAAAGGCCACTTCGCACCATCAGTTCTGTGACGGTTCCACGGCTCGCCAGCGGTTGAATCAACTCGGTGGTGTGGTGGGCCAGGTAAATGCCGGATCGGCCGATATCCAGCAGCTATCGCCGGGCATTTCTTCGCCGCAGATCACCTTCCACCATTGGTCGCCTGGGCCCATCCCCAGCACGTTTGCCGCCATGCCGCCAAAGATCCAGCCGACCTGTTGGCAAGAGATCGATGGGCCGTCGTATACAGGCAACTGGTCCAACTTAGGCGAGATCTGCACGTAATTCACCTCTATCGGCAGGACGCCAGAAAAACCACCCAGATCCGCGCGGGCAACGATCATCCCATCGGAGGCGACGATCCCGTCCAGAGATTGGGTCACTATTAAGATAGCTTCGCCATCGACATCCGGCCCCCAGCCTTTGCTGTAGAGCGCGCTGACCGGGCTAGCGGCCGGATCCCACACGGAGAGAATTTCTCCATTCATGCCCAAACCGGTTGAGAGGTCAGGCAGCGTTTCTTCAAACAGGGGTGAGACCTGGAATAGGATCATTATTGGGATGATTCGATGGTTGCTCGTTAGTATGAGTACAAGCTGCCAGTATGATTAATAGCATCATGATCAATAGGCGAATTCTGCTCTGACGCATTTCGTAGGTAAACTCCTTAGTCATCTTGACGCGACCAAACTTTCGTTAATTACGCGATAACTGGCAGTGTATACTATACAATGCAGGTGATGAAGGTGTGACCATCGCGTTACAATCTGGCAGAGTGTGTCACAGTTTTGTAACCTAAAGTCGCCATTTCCTAGTCTAAATCGGAGTCGGTTTGCGGTTTGGTCGTGGCAAAGGTTTATTCACAACAGTATGAAGGTTTCTGGTATGGCCGCCGTGACGATTTCGCGCAAACGTGCGGTTCTGGCGACGGCGAAGCCCCGGAGTGGGGTGGGATCTATGGCGCCTTTCCGTTGTCGACCATGATGTGTTGGCGAGTGAATTCAATAGCAGGTCAAAAGCCGACCCCCGCTCTGCGCAACCATTATCAAAGCGATAAGGATGTGCTTGGTATCTTGGACTATTTTGACCTCCCACTGAATACGGCAGGCCATCGGTCGAATATGTTGCCGTCAACGCACAGGTCAAGATTCTGATAACATCGAGGGAACCAATGACTCTCCTGGAAGAGCGGCCGTCGTAGCCCGGGCCCGGGCTGACCTCCCCACCAAATAGTCATCACTATCGGCAACTATACCCGATGGCTGGGACAACAGACGTCAAAAACCGCTGAAAAGTGAGTCTCTTCAGCGGTTTTCTTATTCGCTGCTATGTCTTCCGAGAAAAATTACTTCACTGGCTTGATGTTCTTGTTCACCTGGAAGAGATTCTGTGGGTCATACTTGCTCTTCAATTGCACCAGACGCTCGAACTTCGCTGCTCCATAGGCCGCCCGCACACGGTCTTCACCGTCATCGGCGCTGAGGAAGTTAACATAGACCCCGCCCGAAGAGAAGGGGCGAATGGCGGTCCATAAATCGCGTGTCCATCGTATCTGCTTTTCGGTATCTTTCTGATCGGCCCAGCCGGTGTTAATAGCAATAACATACTCGGCATTTCGGTGACTGACGGCCATAGCTTGCTCATCATAGCGCTTGATGGCCCCACCCAATTGGAACACAGCCAATCGAGTGTAGGGGGATGTCATATTGGCGGCAAATGCGACCAGGGTCTCAATCGCGTCATCAGCGATCTCTGTAATATATTCTGATTTCCAGTAATAATGCATGCCGCTTGGCTGCCCGGCGTCAAGCGACGAATTGTGCTCGGCGAAGAGTTTGGGCTTGATAGCATCGACAATTGGGGAGCCGAAGTCACGCAAAGGTTGCACCACACGTTGAGCTTCCTCGACATCACCAATATAGCTGACAATGATAGCCAGCACGGGCTTGCCATGCAGTTCTTCTGGGATAAAGGGTGCGGGCGGCGCCAATCGAAATACGGCCGCCGAGCCCAATTCTTCCGGAGCAGAGGCGGTGAAGTCACGGAAAAAACGGAGCGCATCAACGGCCGCATCTATGGGATAAATTATCAGGCCGGCCAACACTTCAGGGCCGACCGGCTGCAGTTGAAATTCAAATGAGGTGACGACGCCGAAGTTGCCGCCTCCGCCACGAATTCCCCAGAACAAATCTGAGTTTTCAGA
>JBARZW010000265.1:0-1590 GCA_049650305.1 Promineifilaceae bacterium (SeqCode) | reverse complement strand
CGGATTGAGCTTTCAGATGGTGATGAGTTGTTCGCCGAAGGCAGCCAAGGAGACCGAGCTTATATCATCGAGAGTGGCCAACTAGAGATAATAAAAGTTTCGGGTAAAAGGAATGTGTTACTTGCCGTGAGAGGTGTGGGCGATGTAATCGGCGAAATGTCCCTGGTCGATAACAGTCCGCGCATGGCTTCGGTGCGAGCGCTGGGAGATACTTGCCTCCTCTCTATCCACCACGACCAACTAACCCATCTCCTTAGCACCAGCAAATCGGCGGCCGAGGCGATGTTTTACACCGCCCTCGCTCGATGGCGAAACACCGAATCAAAGCTGAGACAGAGCGAAAAAATGGCAACCTTGGGAACCATGACGGCGGGCATCGCCCATGAACTGAACAATCCCTCGGCGGCCGTAAAAAGAGGGGCTGAACAGTTAGAGTCAGCCATGACTGACCTAACCATGACCTACGTGGAATTATCTAAGGCGGAATTGACCGACGAACAAAGATATACGGTTCAACGTCTGGCCATTCATTGCCAGGAACAAGCCGGTGAACCGTCGATGATGGATGCACTGGAGCGGAGCGATAAAGAATACGAACTCGAGACATGGTTGGAAGACAACGGCGTCGAGGATGCATGGGAGCTCGCGCCTTCGCTAGTTGAGATGAATTACACCGACGAAGATCTTGCCCTTCTGGTAAGTGATTTTGAGACACAGCAATTGGGCTTGATGGTCCGCTGGTTAAGCGCTACATACCGCACTTACAATCTTTTCGCCGAATTGAGCCAAGGGGCAGAACGGATCTCGGGAATTGTAAAAGCTCTGAAAACTTACTCTTATTTGGACCAGGCGCCGATCCAAGCGGTGAATGTTAATAAGGGACTGAATGACACCGTGCTCATATTGAGCCATAAATTGAAATCAGGTCCAAGCCTGCGAAGGGAATACGACGAGGATCTACCTGAAATTCAAGGATACGGCAGCGAATTGAACCAGGTCTGGACAAACTTGATCGACAATGCGGCAGATGCATTGGCCGAGTTGCCACCCGGCGAGGGATTGATAACCCTGCGAACGCGTTATGACGATAACTGGATCGTCGTTGAAATCGAGGATAATGGTTCGGGCATTCCACCTGAGGTGCAGTCCAGAATATTCGACCCCTTCTTCACAACCAAGCCACCGGGAGAAGGAACGGGTCTCGGATTGGATATCAGCTATAACATCGTGGTGATGAAACACCGCGGTGAAATTAAGGTGGACTCAGAACCCGGGCGGACGACTTTTCAGGTCTGGCTGCCGGTCAACTTTGAGGAGAACCTGGTCACGCCCTTGCGTGGACACGAAGACGAAAAAGAATATGATCAAATCCCTGCTGCACAATGAGATTCACGAACAGCCTGTTATCCTGAGTCGCTTACTGAAAACCGCAAAAGACTCTGTCCAAGAGCTGGCTGAGGCGATGGTGAGCCGTGACATTCGCCACGTAGTCATCGCCGCTCGAGGCACCAGCGATAATGCCGCCCGATATGCTAAATACACGCTTGGAGCCATGAATGGCTTGGTGGTTTCGCTGGCCACACCCAGTCT
>JBARZW010000264.1:0-6865 GCA_049650305.1 Promineifilaceae bacterium (SeqCode) | reverse complement strand
TCCTCTATCGGTTGAGTTGGTGAATCTTTCCAGCGGTGATTTCGACACCTGAGATTGGGACTTCGATGATGGCGGCACCAGTGACGACCGCGACCTTCCCGACTATTTTTACACGGCCAGCGGTGTTTACACCGTCAGCCTAACGATATGCGGTCTCGGCGGTTCAGACACAGAGACCAAGACGAGCTACATAACAGTTGTCGATACATATTTCTCATATATACCGGTCGTCATTAAACCGCCTTGATCCTCGAGCTGTCGAAGAGGACTCCGGCTCCACTGTATTACAAACAAGAAAGCCCCCGCTGACCCGAGTGGATCTGCGGAGGTTTCAGTATCCGGGATCTAACGCATTTATTCTTCCCGTCGCCGTTCCAATTCACTCTTAGCCCAGTTCTATCTGCAACCCCTCGATTGGCTTCCGAACCATATTCACGATAACTTTGACGAAGTTTACGACTATCCCGATAGCTACCGCAGCCAGAATAAGATAACCAAAGACCACGAGCATCGTAGGCAATGGTTCGGTGAGGCCGGCATCGATCAGCGTCTGCTTCCCCGCGTCCAGAGCGGTTACCACCTGGTTGATGATGTAGAGCCAGAGCAGGTCGATGGCAAGCCTGGCCACCCTCGTATAAATGTGCCAGCGCCCCTGCCATAACAGGACAATTTGCAGGAGTAAGCCTATGAAGATTGCCAGGTTTAACCAAACAAGATTTTGCTGAACGATGTCGGTTAGCATGGGTTCGTCGCCCCAGCTAACCACGACGCCGATACGGTCGCTGAATACGTTCAGTAAGACAAGAAAGACGGCCGAGAACGTGATGCCAACGATCGACTCGCCTCGACCGACTACGTCCATGTTCTTGACGTCGGGCAGGTCTCTCGGGTCCCAATCACCCTCGCCTTCTATATCTGGCTTCACTCCAAGGCGTTGGAGGATGGCGAATAGAATGACGATCGAGCCGGTTGCCGCCAGAAGAGCTTGGAAATACCCGCCAACATAGTTCAGCAGCCGCTGACCCAAATCGGTGTTCTCTGGTGTTGTAAAGACAGCTCCCATGAAAAAGGCTACCGTCAAACCAATTGTGACCGCCAGAATCACCGCGCCGAACACGATCTTGAACAGTGGGAAAAGCTCCGGTCCCACAAGATATTGCCCAGACGGACGGTAGGACGCAGCCACCTTCTCCGGAGAGCCGAATTCTTCAAGCAAGGCCACCATGTCAGCCTCGGTTGGTAGGCCCTCAACCCTGTCGTCCAACGTATCCTCGAGCAACGAGCGCAACTCGTTCTTCACGTCACTGCGCTGCTTGCGCGGTAGCCGTCTGCCAACTTCGTTCATATACCGGTCAATGAGATTCATTTTCTTCCCTCCCTTTTCGATAGGGATAACAGGTCGTCAATAACAGCGACCAGATCGGTCCATTCTTGAGACAAGCTGCGCAGAACTTCGGCGCCGGTCGGGCTGAGCTGGTAATATCGTCGCGGCCGGGAACCCTCCACGTTCCACTGGCTGACCAGCAGCCCCTGATCTTCTAGCCTTCTGAGCAGTGGATACAACGTTCCCTGCTCGATCTCCAGGCCATGGGACGAAAATTCCTGCATGAGCGAGTAGCCATACTTGGCTTCGTCCAGCTGGCTGAGAGTGGCCAGAACCAGAATCCCGCGTCTGAGTTCAAGCACGAGCTTGTCATGAAGTGATGCGACATCCGATTTTTTACTCATGTGATGCATTATACTATGTTGTACACAGTATTGTCAAGATCCAAATATGAATGAATCTGTATTATTATTGATTTCACTTTTATTACCTCCTAGACATGTACGGATTTTGGGCAGCTGACCCACTCGGATCGGGTCATAATCCAGCGCTCAATGTTGGGGATTGAACGTAGATCGTATGCAATATTCGTAAGCGATGGCGGATGGTGGCTCTCTTGAATTGGGGATTCTAGCAGAGGGGTGCTTGCGGGCTAAATGCAGAAATGAGCGTACATGGCAGACCAGATTTCCAAAAAAAACTGAAACGGATAGCTTTACATATTACCTTATGTAAACCTTACGGCGGCCGGTAACATTCTCAATATCGACCACATCGCCCCCCGCAGGACACCATGTGACCGCAGGCGATTCATTTTCCTCCCTTTGAGGTTTGGAATATGTTAATATTTCCACCGGTAAAGGGCAGGCTCCCCGGTATCCACCTGCGAGAATAAGGAGCTGTTTGATGGAGGATCCGCTAAAGCTGTCAAGATTCACCCGCCAAATCAGGCCTGCATGGCGAACCACATTTCCATTTTAACCAAAGGAATTCCCAAAGGATGAAGAAAGTTCACTCCAGCCTAATCATTTGTTGCGCCATTGTCACGATGTTGCTGATTGCGTGCCAGGGGACGGACCAGGAGGCGCCGGCCGAGACATCCCCTGAACCGGCATCCGACAGCGCTCAACCACAGCCAATGACGGGTTCCGGCAGCGGCATGATGGCTCACCACCACGCTACCCTCCCGGCCGAGTACAGTGGCTTGTCCAATCCTGTCGCGCACGACGAGGAATCGGCCTCGCGTGGAGAGGAGATTTACACCATCCAGTGCGCCAGCTGTCATGGCGACGATGGTCTGGGCGACGGCCCGGCCGGAGCCAGCCTGGATCCACTTCCAGCCCCCCTGGCCCACACCAGTTCCATGCTGGGCGACGACTATCTATTTTAGCGTATCAGCGAAGGCGGGGCGCACCCCCCCTTCAATTCGGCCATGCCATCCCGGAAAGCGGCCCTAGAGGAAGATCAGCGCTGGGACGTGATCAACTACCTGCGGGATTTGAGCGGCGGCCAACCGGCTGAGGGACCGTTTGACGCCCAGGCCGAAGCGGAGAAGCGGGCGACGATGCTGGCCCAGGCGCTGGAGCAAGAACTGATCACGGAGGAAGAGGCGGACTTATTTGACGACGTCCACGCCAAAATGGACGTTCTTATAGCCGAAAGCGGATCAGGACAGGACTCTGTGATGGCCTCGGGGCAAGACGACGTGGTGACCCGATTGATCGCGGAGGGAGCTATTAGCGAGGAACAAGCCCAGGCATTCAACGACATCCACGACCGGCTTCTAAACGCCGGACTGATGCGGTATGTGCAGGCAATGATTCGGCGACCGACCAGTCGCTCTGAGATGAGATCTTGACCCACTGAGCGGTCACTGCGGCCGCCCGCCTACAGGCCAATTGTATAGGCAGCACGGCCGATAGAGGGCTGATGGGCCTGGTAGACTACCCCGAATCCCCTCGTATAAATCTTCTCGATTTTCCTAAACCCAAGGCCCTGAAAAGATTCTCAATTACCGTACAAGAATCCCTGACACGTCACCTAGGAAGAGCATTCTGCTCGATAACACTCTAGGGATTCCTCGCCCCGGCTCGGCGGAATGAGATGAGAAGGCGAAGACGCTTGCTCGGAGTCATCTTAAGCGAGGCTCAGTGGAGTGTTGAATCCACAACTTAGTCCCGCGACTGGTCTGCATCAAGTTCAGCCAATAATTCCTCGACCGCAGCCCATGGATCGCGCTCCCGGCCGCCCTGGCGAGCATGAGCAGCACGCCACTGACGCCGAAGAAGGGGAGCAGCCGGTATTGGCCAACCAGGCGTAGGATGCCATTGAGAACCAGCAGACCGTGCTGGAGGACGGGCCGCTTGGGTTTGTCTTCGTAGCGAATGGTGATGGGCACTTCGACGGTCCTGAAATCATTTTCGTTGGCCAGGAATTGCATCTCTGATTCCACGGAAAAGTCCTCGGAGTTGATGGAGATGTCCTCGATGGCGGCAAGGTAGAAGGGTCGGAAACTGCTTCGATGTTTGCTGGATGTTATCGCTGAGGAGTAGCAGCTGACTGAATTGAAGACCGTATTCCTCAATATCCAATGGTACAGGATACGGTTTATAAGCAACCGGTAAGGTGAAACGAGTATTGAATCTGTCTCCCCCTTGGGGAACGATCCCGGAGCCCATACCCCTCAGTTTGGCGATTACGACACTTTGTGACGGAGGGACCCATCATTGCTCGAGAAATCGTAGGGCTGTTCTCCGTGTGAATTGGCACTTAAATGTCGTTTTTCTGAATGTGAAGTGCCTTGCCTGCTACTATCCCTCCCCTACTCAGGCCAGATCCTTGACTATCGTGCCGGCCCGATACAGATAACTCAGTGGCCAGAGAAATGACGGCCGCGGATTGTAGCGCTGACGCATGTAGGCCGGGCTTGGGAAGGCCTGTTCAAGAAACTGCCGTACTTTGTAGTCTAATCTAGGAGTGGTGAGTACCGACAAGAGCACGTCGATTGAAAGAGTGCGCGGCCGGTCGATAACCCATCGGTGCATCCGGCGCTCGAACCGTGACGGAGTTTGTTCCGCGGCAATTTGGACGACGCCGCTCGGTACCATCCCTGGCCAGATCTGGTTTAGCTTGGTTAGAGTCCGCTGCAAGGGAATGACCAGGCGCCAGCCCACGGCTCTCCGTAGAACGGTATCCCAGTCCAGCGCGCGGTTTTGGTCATAGATGATAGCCGCCAAATCGCAGTAGCGCAGCAGATTGGGATCGTACCGTTCATGTATAGATAAGTGGGCGCACAGACACAGCAGGTGATCCTCGGTTGACGGCAAAGAAGTCGCGACACCATCTGAGAAGGTAGTAAAAGAGCGCTCCAATATCTCGTCGATAGGGATGCGTTTGTAGGCGGGCAAATCCACCAACCCCCAATGTAGGTCGACCGAGACAGTAAAATTACCAGCGGCTTTCCGGCCGAATTCGCTCGCTTGGCGATGGCGCAGATCATATCCGGGCCACAGCTCCGCATGAGAGTTCACATAGCCCAATGCTTTAAGTACCAACAGGGCAGGCTTTACCCTGGCCGGTGATACGAGTATATCAAGGTCAGCCATAGGACGAACGGCAGGGCTGCCATACGCAGTCTGGATCAGTGCGGCACCTTTGATAGGCACCACTAGAACGTCCTCAGCGGTCAAGGCATTCAATATGGACTCTAACTCATCCAGCAGCAGCGTGTTACGCATCGCGTTTTGCAAGTAAACTTGCCGGAGGCTATCTTCGATCACCCCGGGCACCAACTCCGTACCACGTACAGCTTCGAACAGAATCGAACTCACCCGCCCTTCCATTGCTGACTCAATCCACTGCTCCCAGTCCACGTCTTCTCTAGTCGGCAGAAGTTCCACACGGTCCAAAGCGCCTGGCTCCCACCTGGATCCCAGGCACAGGAGGAGGTGCCGGTGCGCGGGGGTATTGGTGCTCCCTTCTTGATCCATCACGTTGCAGCGGGGTTTCCAGAGGCAGATCGGGCATCAGTAAAGGAACGCATTCCGGCCTCTGTGAATAAAGATATGCGAGGATTCTACACCTGGAGGTCGAAGAGTTGCCAGGGATGGTCCTGCAATTCCTCCTGCCAGTAATGGGCATATCGCCCATTTTGACCCAATAGCTCAACTTGGGTTCCCGATTCGACGATGCGGCCGGCGTCCATCACGTGCACGATGTCGGCATATCTGGCGGTAGTAAATCGGTGGGTGATAACCACGACTGTACGATCCGCAGCCAGTGCTCGGAAACGCGACAACCACTCGGCTTCAGCCCAGGGATCCATAGCGCCCGTCGGTTCGTCAAGAACAAGAATGGGCGCGTGTCTCATAAAGGTGCGGGCCAGGGCTATGCGCTGCCACTCGCCGAGGCTGAGCTCTGTTCCCCCCTGGAACCAGGTTCCTAATAGATTGTCGTAACCATTTGGCAGGCTGGCGATCAGCGAGTCGATGCCGGCTGCCTGCGCGGCACGCTTGACGGCGTTGTCCTCAGACTCCCCATTCAGCGCCCCCAAAGCAATGTTTTGGGCTGCTGTATCGTGATAGTGGACCGGTTCCTGGAATAGAACTGTCACCAGTCGCCGGAGATCGGCGTTTCTAAATCGACGGATGTCGATCCCGTCTATCTCGATCCGACCCGATTCCGCATCATATAGGCGGCAGAGTAGTTTAACTAGCGTGCTTTTTCCGGCGCCATTGCGGCCGACAATGGCCGCTATCTTACCAGCCGGAATAGTCAGGTTAAAGTCATCCAGTACGGCTCTTCTGTTTCCGGGATAGCGGAATGATACCTTGTGGAAACAGACGTCCAGTTGAACAGATCTAGGCACCGGTACAGGGTCAATCGGATCGGCAATCTGGGGCTTCAATTCCATAAACTCGAAGAAATGCTGTAAGAAAAGGCTATTGGCGTACATCTGGCCCATATCTCGAAGCAGCGCTCCCATAGCCATCTGGCCTCGTTCGAAAGCACGGTAGAAAAGTGCCAGATCACCCAGCGTGGCCAGCCCTCGTAGGGCTTGCAGAACCATCCAAATCATCGTGCCCGCGGTAACCAAGAGGGAAAGCAGGTTGGCCCCTAAATCGAAGATGCCCTGCTTTCGGACGAGTGCCATTCGTTCCTTCCTGAGGCGCGAACGCAGCAACCGGTGTGTACCGCGTAATTGTTCACCCAATCCATATAGACGGACCTCGGCCGCTGTCGCCCGGGCCGTTAATAACCAGTCGAAGTACCCGGTCCGGCGGTCATCTTCCGTCGTGCGCACATACCAATCATGGAGATGCTGATTGTGACGAATGATAAAGTAGAATGAGGGTATGGTGGATAGGAACAGCACAATAGGCACCCAGAGACCATAGGGAATGAGTATCGCAAACAGGGCCACCAATGTGATTGCGTTCTTGAGCAGGCCACCCATATTATCCAATAGATAACTGGGACGAAAGGCGGCTTGCGTCCGAGCACGGTGCAGATGATCATAGTACTCAGAAGAGTCATAGAAAG
>JBARZW010000263.1:0-1982 GCA_049650305.1 Promineifilaceae bacterium (SeqCode) | reverse complement strand
GCTGGTTCAAGGCGATGAGCGATTGGATAGTGTCGTCATGCAATTCTCGCGCCAGGCGGCGGCGTTCTTCCTCCTGACCGGCGGTCACTGCGCCGAGGTGACCGCGCAGACTTTGCTGTGCCGCTTTCACTTTTTGGGCCATGTGAATGAGCTCTGCTTGTAGACGTTGAATTTCATTGATGCCACCTACCGGTTCTTCAATCGCCTCGAAGTCGCCCCAGGCCAATTTAGTAGCCTTTTGTTCTAGCGACTGCAAAGGCTGCACAATCTGGCGCACACCAAACCACAAGCCCACAAGAGCGACGATCAAGACCGGAACAAGAATGAGAGGAGTCAGTTCTGTTGTGCGGAGTAGTGGATCGGCCACCGCCCGCCAAGGTTCCTCCAATACCAGCGCCCAGTTTACAGGTGCTATGGGGCTGAAAGCGATGGCATGTTCATCACCGGCAACTGAGACATAGGTGGTTCCACTTTCTCCGCGGAGCGCTTCCTCGACCCCGGGATGTTGAATCATCTCCATATTTGCATGTGGTTCCACGCCTAACTGATAAAGCATCTGACCTTTTGAGTCGACTAAAAAGGCTGCCGCCCGATCGCTGGCACCGAAGATGTCGGCTAGAGCCCGCTGGGCCATATTGGCGGGGGAGAAAGCCCCAACGACCATGAGACCATCTGGCATCGTCGCGGCAACGAGCATGATCTCCTCGCCGGTTTCAGGTTCGGTGAAGGCTTGTACGAACTGGGCCCCATTACGTAGATCGAAGGCAAGACCGGGGTCTGCCAACCGTAGGATGACTTCGCGTCCCTCCCATACATCCACGTCGTTTGTCGCGGCTAGAAGCGTACCGTCGCTATTAAAGAAGGCCAGGCCGCCGTCGAAGTCAGGCAGGAACGAGATAGCATCGTCCAGCGTGTGCTCAGGGTCTCCGGTAGCAGTTGCCTGGAGGGCCAGACTATGGATTGTGGCCGCCCGGTGATTTAGTTGCTCCGTGATGGCCGTTGCCGTCGCTCGTGTGGCCCGTTCGTCCCGTTCCCCCACCAGCGCTCGCATCGCCCGTTGGTGCAGGGCCAGGCTACCAAATGTGATACCCATCAGAATAATCGTCAATGGTAGGATTATGAACGCGAAGAGTTGTAGGGGGAATCCACGCCAGCGTTTCATCATAAATAAACGAAAAGTAAGTGATAAGTCGCAAACTTAGAAATGAGCCGGTTCTTCTCACACAGCCGGCTCACAATTCGCGTCTAATCGGGGACTATTAATTCCAATGACACTGCCCGCATTACCGCTTCCGTTCGGCTGTTAACCTGAAGTTTGCTGTAGGTTTTAGCCAAATGTCCTTGAACGGTTCGATCACTAATCCCTAACTGCACGCCAATCGCTTTGTTAGTGAAACCTTTTCCTGCCAGAGATAACACTTCCAGTTCGCGGTCCGTCAGCGATTCGTAGGCGGGTGGTGGGCCGCTACGGCCGGCGATATGAGCCATGAGTTTCTGAGCGATCATTGGATCCAGGGCCGACTTCCCCTCATAAACGTCACGAACAGCCTGCACGATTTCGGCCGGAGCAGCAGTTTTCAGCACATATCCGTTTGCCCCGGCCTGCAGAACGGCCATGACGTAGGGGTCATCATCGTAGGCAGTTAACACCAAGACGCCAACTTCTCGGTAGTTAGCCCGGACCCAGCGCGTTACCTCAATGCCTGTAGCTTTGGGCATCTGAATATCGAGGACGGCCACATCGGGTTTGTGTTCCTGGATTAGCTCCTGGGCCATTAGACCATCACCAGCCTGTGCAATCACATGAATATCAGCTGCCGTTTCTAGAAATTGGCAAATACCTGCTCTGACCACGGCATGGTCATCGGCCAGTAGAACACGAATCTGATCGCTCAATTATCCAGACCTGCCTTTTGGAATTTCTCTTCAATCTGATTCGCAGTACTGGCGAAGCCGCTATGTAAACGCGGGTAGACAGTCCA
>JBARZW010000262.1:0-5944 GCA_049650305.1 Promineifilaceae bacterium (SeqCode) | reverse complement strand
AACATACATGGTTAGAATTAGGCAATGGACGAGCCCCGTCGCGTCGCTCTTTTTGTAACTTGCATCGTCGACCAACTGATGCCTGAAGTTGGCGTTGCGACAGTGAGACTACTCCGGCGAGCTGGCTGCGAAGTGGTGTTTCCGAGCCAACAGACCTGTTGCGGCCAACCCTTCTTCAATAGTGGCTTCAGAAAACAGGCGGAAAAGCTGGCTATGCGAAGTATCGAGATCTTCGAAGAGGAGGAGACGGTCGTATTGCCAAGCGGTTCCTGCACGGCCATGATACGAGCCGAATATCCCCATTTGTTAACCAATCACCATGGCTGGTCTCAGCGAGCCGAGCGGCTGGCGGCCAAGAGCTACGAGCTCAGCGAATTCCTTGTCCATGAAACCCGCTGGCGGCCCCTACCAGGAGAGCTACAGGGCAAAGGCTCCCCCAATCCACTCCCTTCGGAGATGGGAACAAATGTCCAAACAAAAGAGGAAGCGGATGCTTCAGAAGCCTCTGGATTCAAGCCAATCACCTATCACGACTCCTGCCATATGTGCCGCCACCTCAACCTTCAAAAGGAGCCGCGGCAGCTTCTGAGTCAAGCCGGATGCTCGCTACACGAAATGGATGAGTCCGACCGTTGCTGTGGCTTTGGGGGACTCTTCTCATTGCGCATGCCCGAGGTGTCCACCGCCATGACGGCCGAGAAACTACAACAGGCCACGGATTCCGGTGCCTCATCCATCGTATCCGCCGACCCCGGTTGCTTGATGCAAATGCGTCAGATGACCGGGCAGGACGGCCCTAAGAAGGGCTTTAGGAACGGCCCAAAGATGGAACACCTGGCCGTGATCTTGGAGAAAATGACCCGGTGAATGATCCTTCTCTATCAGGCGCCCGCCCAGGCAGCGTCCGCCAATTTCGACGCAGGGCGACTGTTGCCATCGAGGATGTACGCCTTCAGGGCGCTCTGGAAGGCGCCACCGGACGATTCCGAGATAGCCGGGTGGATGCTTTGGCTGCCCTGCCCGGCGCCGGCGAAATGAGAGATCATTTCAAAAAGATCCGCTCCTCCACCCTGGCCAACTTAGCCGGCCATCTCGAATCCTTTGAACGCAACGCCCAGGCGGCCGGAGCCCGGGTCCATTGGGCCACCGATGCCGGTCAGGCTTGCCAGATCGTTACTGATATAGCCCGGCAACGCGGCGTGGTCCTGGCCACCAAGAGCAAATCCATGCTCACCGAGGAGATACATCTCAACCAGGCTCTGCAGGAAGCCGGTGTTACACCTGTAGAGACCGACCTGGGTGAATTCATCATCCAGCTGGCCGAAGAACCCCCGTTCCACATCCTTGCCCCCGCCATTCACAAGACCAAAGCCCAGGTGGCTGATCTATTCTCCCAGGAGACGGGCCAGAGGATCGAAGCCGACGACATACCTCGACTTACGGCCGAAGCGAGGCGGTTGCTTCGGGAGAAATTCCTGGCGGCCGGAATGGGGATCACCGGGGGCAATATCGGCATCGCCGAATCGGGCAGCATCGTCTTGGTCACCAACGAAGGCAATGGGGAGATGGTGACGGCCCTGCCGCCGGTCCACGTCGTGGTCATGGGAATCGAAAAGATAGCCCCAACCTGGGATGACGCCGCGGTGTGGCTAGCCCTGCTCGCCCGAAGCGCCACCGGCCAACCCTTGTCAATATATACGACGATGATCTCTGGTCCGGCGCGTCAGGAAGACGCCGACGGCCCGAGCGAGCTTCATATTATCCTGGTGGACAACGGGCGAAGCGACCTGGTTGGTTCAAAATACGAAGAGGCGCTTCAATGCATCCGCTGCGGCGCTTGCCTCAATGTTTGTCCCGTTTACCGGGAAGCGGGCGGTCACGCCTACGGCAGTCCCTATAGTGGACCTATCGGGGCGGTGGTCACACCGCTATTATTTGGTCTGGAAGAGTACGAAGGATTGCCCCAGGCAAGCTCCCTTTGCGGAGCCTGCCTGGATGTATGTCCGGCGCGCATCGACCTGCCCCGCATGTTACTGGAGCTCCGGGCGGATGAGGTCGACAGGCGAATCATTCCCTGGTATGAACAGATGGCCGAGGTCGGAGCGGCGACCATTTTTAGACATGAGCGCTTATTTCGGCTGACGACGGCCGTCCTACGGGTCCTTCAGCGGCCCTTCATCCGGGACGGCCGGTTGCAACTGCCGGGCCGCATAAACCCCACGCCCGGCCGGCAACTTCCGCATCTGGCAGAAAAGCCCTTCAGAGAGATCTGGAAAGACCTGGGGGCTGAACGTCACCAGTCCCCGATCCCTGATCGCGAAGCGGTCGCTCAACGACATCCCCGATCCCCGGACGACCATGACTTCGCGACTTGAAATACTAGATCGATTACGAGCCCAGCGACGGGATGTTCCAACACCCGGGCCCTGGTCTTCGCGGCGCCGCTACTCCGATTTGGCAGCCCAGTTCGATCTGGCGTTGACATCGGCCGGAGGCGAGGTCCGGGTTGCGGCCAACCTGGACGAGGCGTTGGCGAAGATGAGTGACGTGCTGGTCGAGATTGGCGTCCGCAAGGGAATCGCAAATAACCAGCCGCCCCTCCAATCCCTTGACCTACCTGCCCGTTGGCCCAACATTGCCTGGCGAATCGCCGGTAAAGGGGATGCCGCCAGCTTCCGCTCATTCAGCGCTGAAGCCGACATCGGTCTGAGCTTCGCCGAGGCCGCCCTGGCTGAAACCGGCACCGTAGCCGTCAGCAGTGGTCTTGGCTTAAGCCGTTTAACGGCCCTCCTACCTCCGGTTCACCTGGTCCTCGTCCCAACTTCCTGCTTGACTATGGACATATTCACCTGGGCCGCTTCACTCCAGGATGATTTGCCCGCCGCCATCACTCTGATCAGCGGACCCAGCAAGACGGCCGACATCGAACAAACGATGGCCGTCGGCGTCCACGGTCCAAAACAGTTCATCGCCATCTTGTACGAGGATGGTTAGAAGTCACCCATCTCTGCTGCAGCTATTCTTGATTCTGGCAATACCTTGACAACTTATTCGCTAAGGGTGTATTATTGGGTCGCAAAACAGGGACCATTATTGGCCTTCATAATAAGGGACAATTTATGCAACAAGTAAAATTCACCCTTCACCAATCGCAAATCAAGTTCGTTAAGGAGCACGGAGTTTATGGCTTCAAAGACAGAAGTTCTTTAGTGCGAGCCGCATTGGACCATCTGCGTGAGGAAATCAAACATCAACGTCTTCTCGAATCGGCGGAATTGTATGCTGAGGTGTATGCTGAGGATGACGAATTACGAGAGTTAACCGACCAGGCAATCTCGGGCTGGCCCAATGACGAACATTAGGCGTGGTCTCGTCATAGACGTCGACTTGAATCCGATCAAAGGAAAAGAAACCGGTAAAATCCGTCCTTGCATCGTGGTCACCAATAACGCATACAACGATCGACTTTCTGTCATCCAGGTGGTTCCCATTACGGCCTGGAGCGAAAAGAAAGGCCGAATAGTCACTAATATTGAACTTCTTCCGACCAAAGCAAACGGCCTCGCAAAAAGATCCATCGCGGACTGCTTACAGACACGACCAGTAGACTACCGATTACGTCTGGTACGTGTTCGCGGAAGTGTTACAGGCGAGGTTCTGGCAGAAATCGACCAGGCGCTCAAGATCGTCTTTGCCCTGAACTAAGCGTTGGACCCGATATCCGATTACTACCCGATAGACGAAGAATTCTGCGGTGTATTTACCAAAACTGCGCCAGATCCGCTTTGAATGAAATCCTTGCCAAATGTTCATCTGACTGAAGTTGGAAAACGACTGCCTTCGCACAAGACATTCGCCATCAGGGACATAAGTGAATGACCTACCTCGATAAATTGCAGAAGGCCCAGGCAGAAAGCAACTCCTGGCTATGCGTTGGGCTCGACCCCCAACCCAAACGGCTACCGGCGCCGGCCCTGAAATGGGATGAGCCGGTATTGCCCTTTAACCGGGCCATCATCGAAGCCACGGCCGATCTCGTCTGCGCTTACAAACCCAACCTGGGCTTCTATCTCCAGTGGGGAGCGGCGGGAATCATCGCCCTGGAGCGAACCATCGCTTACATTCCCAACCATCTTCCCATCATTGTCGACTGTAAGGCAGGGGACATCGGCCACACCCAGGCGGCTTGGGCGACCGGTTTGCTCGATCTCTGGGGCGTCGACGCGGTAACGGTCAATCCTTTCGTGGGCGCGGACGCCGTATTACCCATGGTCGGCGAGCGACCAGATAAGGCCGTCTACCTCCTGGCGAGGACATCCAACCCCAGCGCGACCCAGTTTCAGGGTGATTTGCTGGGGCAGCATGGACTATCGGCCGAAGTCATTCAACAAAGCCAGATGTGGGAAACCCAGGGGCACCTCGGCTATGTCGTTGGTGCGACCTATCCAGAGGAGCTTCAGGTCGCCCGGCAGATGGCCCCCCAGGCGAGTTTTCTCATCCCCGGCATCGGCGCCCAAGGAGGAAACTTGGAAGCGGCCGTACGCTATGGTCCAGATGCCAAGGCCGGGCCCCTCATAAACGCCAGCCGCAGCATAATTTACGCCTCAACCGGGGAAGATTTCGCCCAGGCCGCCCGTTCGGCGGCGATGGATCTTAGGGACAAGATCAACGAACTCCGGACCGTCTAAACATGCAACCTCAGCCACCAATGAATACTGAAATGCGGTTTTCTTTACCCCGCGTGATTTACTGTTTCAAATTACTTTAAACCACCAAATACGGCTCGGAGTCCGTGATCGGTATAAGCCACCATTCCCGGGCCGGTTTTGACGACGATATTTATGGGATCGGATTGTCTGGCACGAGAGGGAACGAGAGTCAATTCGCCGATATACTTGGAATAATCTGGCGAATTGGATGAAGAACGAATTACCTCCTAGACCAGCGAGGTAGTAGTATTGATATCTAGGCGATGCAGGTTAGCTGTGCACAGCTTAGCTTAAGAGACTTATACTGAGTAGGCACATGGCCTACCCTACGAGCCGTGACTGAAGGAAGGTAATTGAGCACGCTACGCCATGTGTATTACTATCTCCGCCTGGGCCGGCCTCTATTCCTGGCCGGCGGTTTTCTGCTGCACGGACTTGGTGTGCTCATAGCCCTTACAACCGACGTATCCGTTCAGATCGCGGCCCTGCTTTGGGGACAGCTGGCCGTTACCTCTATCCAGCTCATGACCCATTACAGCAACGACTATTTCGATCTAGCGGCTGATAGGGCGAATCCCAACCCTACCCGCTGGTCCGGTGGAAGCCGAGTTCTACCAGACGGATATCTGGATCCCCAAATAGCGCTTGGGACGGCCGTCATCTTTGGCCTCGTCGCCCTTTTTGCTTCTCTGTGGCTGGCCCTTGTGGTCCAGACCGGACCCCTCACCCTACCCCTGCTTCTGCTATCCATGGTCCTGGCCTGGAGCTATAGCTCGCCCCCATTGCATCTGAATAGGCGCGGTCTGGGCGAGATAACCGGCGCCCTGCTCATCACAGGGCTGACGCCCCTGATCGGCTTCTATCTACAGGCAGGGCGACTCGATTCGCTCCCCTTCCTAGCCATTTTCCCATTATGCTGTTTCCAATTCGCCATGTTGCTGGTGATCAACTTTCCGGACGCCGAGGGCGACGCGGCCGCCGGCAAGCACACTCTGCTCTATTTCCTGGGGGAAACAGCTACCGTTCGGCTCTACCTGGTCGTACTCCTGGCTGCCTATCTGTCCTTACCGGTCCTGGTCATACTAGGCCTGCCTCTATTAGTTGCCCTGGCGCTTCTGGCCCTCTCTCCCCTGGCCTTTTGGCAGGGCTGGCGCATGGCCCGGGGCGCCTGGGCGGATCCAGTAAAATGGAACAGTCTGGGCTTTTGGAGCGTTGGATTGCTTATGGCCTCGGTC
>JBARZW010000261.1:0-4587 GCA_049650305.1 Promineifilaceae bacterium (SeqCode) | reverse complement strand
TCTGCACGGAACATCTCTTGCTGCTGCAAAAATGCCTCCTGAGCTATCTCGAATACCCTGCCCCCAAACGATATGGGCCTGTCATGCCACCAGACGGCGATGTTCTCATCTTCGAGGATGAGCCACTTAAACCGTACGTCATCATAGAAAACCAACTCCTCCTGACTTGACGCACGATTTCCATTGGAATCGACTACCTCCCAATGAAAAACGATAGGAGCGCTCGGAGGGGTAGTAAGTTCGCTCGTATCCCAGGTAAATGTGAGTTCGACACGGCTTGCGGGTTCAACCTCCACGACTTGGCGTGTCGTCGAAGTCTCATCACGAGTCGCGTAAAATAGGGTGACGGATACGATTTCTCCTTCGTTGCTCTGCGCTACAATGTTGAAGGTCAGCGATTCCGGGTAATCGTTCGCGACACTTGCTCCCTCAAGAACTATTGGCGACTGGGTCTGTTTGTACGTGGCATCTGCAGCAAATGACCTCCCCAGACAGAGGTAACCGGCAACCGAAAGAGCGAGATGCAAAGATGGAATCAGTTTTGGCATTGCACAGTACCTAGAAGGAAAGGATATTTCACAAGGAATTCCCGAGATTAGTCGCATGGACCAGCTTAGGAGGAGTATTCCAATGAACTGCCTCCTGCTTGCCGCAGACGGTCTACTTTCACCTGATATTCATAGACAAACCAATTATCTATAAGGGGTAAGTACTCCATCTGAAGAGCGATCGGAAGATGAAAGAAGTCAGAGTGTATTTTTCGGCGGTATTTTTCATGACCGCAGTCGCAATACCAGCGTGTATCTCCTCCCCCATTGATACAGTAATCATTGGAGATCTCGTCGTCTAGCAAGATATCCCTCAGGGCGACTTTGTACCGTGCTCCAGCAATGGTCTTGACGAACGTGTTTGGAACGCAGCAGTGATTCACATGTCGCTCGGGTAATTGCATGAGCACTATCATTTCACCCTCCAAGTAGTAGAAATGGTAGGTCTTTTCTCCATCCTTTGGCCTGATCGGATATTCTGGCGATACGATTCTTCCGTCATCTATGTGAGTCACAATATCGCCTTCTCCAATAGCTATCTTGGCGAAAACCCCCAGTCCATGTAAAGGTGACTCTCGCACTTCAATACTCTCCATGGTTCGTATCAAGAGAAGGTTTCCTTAGCTAGTCCCTAACAGCTGCCAGAGATATTAGTCCTTTAGCTCAAGCCAGTTTCTACCACTACTGGCATCGACCTTCAAAGGAACGTCTAACGGAAAGGCCATGGACATGGTTTCGATGACGAGAGGCCGCAGTTCCTTCATCTCTCCTTCAGGAACCTCGAGCACAAGCTCGTCGTGAACCTGGAGAAGCATTCGGGCCTGGTAGTTACCTTCTAGCTTCGTGTGAAGCTGGATCATGGCTATCTTGATGATGTCGGCTGCCGTTCCTTGTATGGGATGATTTACCGCTTCTCTCTCGGCTCGCATCTCGATCTGCCGGTTGATGCGCTGCCTGGACTTGAAAACGGGAAAATACCGGCGACGTCCCAAAAGGGTCTCCACATACCCATCTGTTCGCGCCTTTAGCTTGGTATCGTCCAAATATTGACGGATACCGGGGAAACGCTCGAAATAGGCATCGATATACTCTTCCGCCTCGCTTAATGTTAGGTCGGAATCGCGGGCCAGTCTAAATGCTCCCATGCCATAAATCAGCCCAAAGTTGACGGCCTTTGCGAATCGACGCTGGTTGTAGGTCACCTCCTCATCAGGTATGCCATAGACTGCCGCTGCTGTCGTTCGGTGGATATCCTGATCGCTACGAAAAGCCTCAAGAAGGGCTTCATCCTGACTAATGTGAGCAAGAACACGCAATTCCACCTGGGAATAGTCGGCCGCCAGGAAGAGCCATCCCGATCGAGCAACGAAACCACGACGGATCTGTTGGCCGACCTCCGTCCGGATGGGTATGTTCTGAAGATTGGGCGAGCTACTGGCTAGACGGCCTGTTATTGCGCCTGCCTGGTGGTAGCTTGTATGAATCCGACCTGTCTCCTCATTGACCATCCCAGGTAAGGCGTCGACATATGTACTTTTCAGCTTTCTCAATTCTCGATACTCGATGATTTCAGCGATGATACCGGTTTGATCTTCTTCCTTTAAGCCGAGGAGGACGTCAGCGGCCGTCGAGAAGTGACCGCTCTTGGTCTTACGTAAACCCTCGTGCGGTAGCTCAAGCCTTAAGAATAGAATATCACTCAATTGCTGTGTGGAATTGATGTTAAATGACCCGCCAGCGACATCATAGATAGATTTCTCCAGCTGTAGTAGACGTTTGTCAAGCTCGCTGGACATCTGCCTGAAGAAATCAATGTCAACACCAACCCCTTCTCTCTCCATGGCTGCAAGCACCGAGATCAAAGGCATCTCGATGTCCTTCATAAGTCGCTCTAATCCTTTTTCGGATATTTCAGGCACAAGGTCCAAGGCAAGTCGAAGGGTTATATCGGCGTCGGCCGCACCGTAAGGCGCCGCTTTTTCGATGGGAACCGCGGCGAAGCTAATCTGATCCTTTCCTTTTCCAATCAGGGACGAGATTTCTGTCATCTCAATACCGAGACGATGGAAGGCGAGGTCCTTTAATCCAAGATGTTTGCTCGCAGGATTCGAGAGCCATTCAGCAATCATGGTATCGAATCCAATCGGTTTGACTTCTATCCCATATCGTCTCAGTATTGCGAAATCGTATTTGGCGTTATGGGCGATTTTGGGAATAGAAGGATTCTCAAGTGCAGGCCTTAATGCCTCGATAACATCGCTCAGAGGCAGCTGGTCGGGCGAAAGGCGCGCTTCGCCGGCAAACAGCGTCATCTGTCCGAGCTTATTCTGTGCTTCTTCGTCAAGGTGTCCAACTGGCACGTAGAATCCGACGGAAGGTTCCACGGCAAGGCAGATTCCGACTAGCTCGGCTGTCATTTCATTAAGCCCTGTAGTCTCCACATCAAAACTAATCTGTGGAGCGCTCTCCAAAATGGATACCAGTCCGGCAAGTTCTTCTCGTGATCTAATGATTTGTGTCACGGTTGGGGATTGGTGGGTCGTTGGTAACACCTCGTCCATCGTGTCGATAATCCGACCAGTTAGACTCCTGAATTCCAACTCTCGAAAGAGCTCGATGACAACACCTCTATCAAAATCCTGGGTGGTACATGCCTCCAAGTCCAGTGTAATCGGGACATCAGTTACAATCCGGGCCAGCTTGTAGCTAAGATAGGCATCGTCCTTGCCGGTATCTAGTTTCTTCTGCATAGCCCCAGTTATCTCTCCGAGATGATCGTATATACCTTCAAGGGTGTCATACTGAGCCAGTAGCCGCTCCGCTGTCTTTGCCCCTACACCTCGAACGCCGGGAATATTGTCGCTCTTGTCCCCAACCAAGGCTTTGTAATCGACAACTTGATCAGGTCGAACGCCTAGTTTCTCGATAACCTTAGTCGTATCGTAGATCTGGGGCTGGCGTTGGTACTTGCTCGGCGGTAATTCGATCCTCGTATTATCGTCAACGAGTTGCAGCAAGTCTCTATCGCCCGTGATGATCAGTACCGGTACTTCGTATTCCTTGGCCTGTTTAGCTACAGTGCCCAGAACATCATCGGCTTCATAGCCATCCAATTCCAAGACGGGGATATCAAAGGCCCGGACGAGCTCGCGAATACGCTCTATCTGGAGTCGTAATTCATCGGGCATTTTCTCTCGCGTGCCTTTGTAATCTGCGAACATTTCGTCTCGAAAAGTTCTCCCAACGTCGAAGCTAACTGCTAGATACTTCGGTGGTGAATCAGCCAAGATCAGATCGAGTAAAGTCCTCGCGAAGCCGAAGGTTGCATTTGTCGGCTCACCTTCCTTGGTCGCGAATGCGTCGAGGGGCAAGGCATAGAAGACTCTATAGGCCAAGGCATGACCGTCTATAAGCACAAGTCGATTCATAGTCATTCATCTACCTTCTTGTTTGTATCCACAACAATATCGGGCCCATATATGACAGACGGGTTAAACGTGTTGGTGTAGGGATCTTCTGATAATACCAAGTGGACTATGACGAACGCTTCAGTTGGCTGCAGCAGAAGTGTGATGAAGTACACTGCAGCGTCCAGGGTCCGGGGGAAAATCCGGTAAACACCGTGTTGCCGAGGTCATTCTACTTCCGGCTAAATATCAGGTCAAATGATTGTAGCTATCTATAGCTGGAGCCGACGATTGTTGATCTTTGTCGCTAAATTCGTGAGAATCGTCACCAACAATCGATAGTAATGCCCGCAGCCGCGAACGCGATGATCGATAAAGCCTTCTGGTTGGCGGATTCGGTCACTGCGGTAACTTTTCTTGCGGATAGGCCAGGGACAGCCAAATAGGCAGATAATTCATCGTCACTAGGTTCCACAAAGGAGCACCTTCAACGAACAAGGGCAGGGGTTCAAGACTGTTGACAGCTCAGGAGATAGTCCCTTTGGGCAGAGATCGGCTGGCACGAGCGCCCCGGAAAGGCTGAGAGCCGATTCACGATTCAGCCAATGATCGCTAGGGAAACCTAGGCCTCC
>JBARZW010000260.1:0-6601 GCA_049650305.1 Promineifilaceae bacterium (SeqCode) | reverse complement strand
CACTCCCAGACGTTGCCAGCCATATCCAGCGCGCCGGCCCAACTTGCACCCGAAGGGAAACTTCCGACGGGTGCCGGACCAGAGTATCCATCATCACAAGGCGTGCAATCCTCCCAGAAACTACCTCTGTGGCAATCGAATTCATCACCCCAGGGAAAGATGAGGCCGTTCGATCCACGCGCCGCATATTCCCACTCTGCCTCGACCGGCAAACGTCCACCGGCCCATTCACAGTAATCCCCCGCATCCTTCCAGGGTATCCCCGCTACTGGAAAGTCGTCTGCGTTGTAATTTGGATCGTCCGCGAGTCGAGATGGGCTGCACAGGCCCTCTCCGACGCATAAGTTGTATTGCGAAATAGTTACCTCAGTTTGGTCGATCCAGAAGGCGTCTACATCCACAGGATGCTGGGGTATCTCGAGTTCGAATGTTTCCGAATT
The DNA here is from genome assembly GCA_049650305.1 of Promineifilaceae bacterium (SeqCode). GTDB lineage: Bacteria > Chloroflexota > Anaerolineae > Promineifilales > Promineifilaceae > UBA11865. The sequence goes on along the minus strand of JBARZW010000260.1, from coordinate 6,161 downwards.
ACATTTTCCGTAGGAATCAGGGTACTCACCGCATAGTTCGCCGGCGTATTTAACCTGGAGCTCATTACTACCCATCGACAGCCCGCCTGCGGGTACAAAGACCATTACCATGTTATCGGCCGGACGGATCGAGGTTTCGCCCGGTGACGGTTGGCGGACTGATTCAGTAACAGAAATAACATCTATAGTAGACTTATCTGCGGAGCAACCCTCAGACGCAATAACCATCACCAACAGGATTACTCCGACCGCGCCATGCCTGAGTGATAGTTGGTATTTCATCATTTCCGACTAATCAGTCACCGTGTGCATCACGATGGGCCAGCCGTGCAGCCAGATCGTCAACATTCCGCAACTCTTCAAAAACTTCCTGCAGACCTTTCCATGCTTGTCGAATAGACTGAAATTCAGCAGGAGAACGAAGATCGCGTTTTCGTGGATCCTGCATCTCTATACGCTGAATGCGAAACGTCTCCCACCTGTAAGCACCGATCATTGAAAAGACTGGGACCTGGGAGAGTTGTTCAGCTGTCAGGTCCATTACGCTGTCGAATCCTTCCAAAAACCTGATTAGGTTATTCGAAGAGATTACCCCATTCTGCGATGCCCACGAAGTTAAGGCAATCCCGATATCTATTCCGATAGGACCGAACCCGGTTTCGGAAAAATCTAGCAGATAAAGTAGGCCCTCGTCATCGATTAACACATTATCAGTGAAAAGATCACAGTGGATAAGCGTGCTGGCAAAGGCAGGCTTATGAATCGTTGCCTGCTGCCAATCGCTGAGAAGTTGCCGGCCAGCCGATTTCATCTCAGAAAGATAATCACGACCTTTTTTTTCAGCTCTGAGCCCTTCCAGGCTATGATCCGATAATACATATCCTAATCGCTTAAGTGCGATTCTTTTGTGGCTTATCCTCGATATCTCACGCGTGTAAATTGCATAATCGAAGCTGGGAAAGAGTCCCGGCTCTGGGTAGGCTTGGGCGATAGTCAGATATCCTGCCAATGCTCTCCCGGTCAAAAATGCCTCGCCTGGCTCCGCCAACTCGCCTGGGTTATTCTCATAGGACTTCCCACGGATGAAGGGTACGATGGATACGGTTTTTGTGACGCCATCAAGGGACACCTCTACAAAAGGCGCCCTATGTGGCGACGACGCCCGCGCCTCCAGTGGTATCGGGACCTGCAATCGAATCGGCTCTCCGTATTTGTCGACGGCAGCATTCAAGGCGCTGCCAAGATATTCGAGGTAACGAAGCATGACTTGATAGGCTTCGTTCGTCAATCCGGCGGGAGTTACTTCAGGGGGTTCATATATGGTGAGAACTAAGGCCGCATCAGAACCTTGAACATATATTTTGAATAGACTGTTCGAAGATCCTAGCCTAATTCCCTCAATCGATGAAACGGACAATCCATACGCTTCCTCTATCTGAGAAAGTTGATCTTTGTATCGGGGATCTGCAATGTTGGTAAAGACGGCCATTGTGTGGCAGTGAATTAAGGTGTGTATCTCATCAGACCAGATATCTGGAGGAGGTTTTCGATCGGCGGATGACCTGAAACATTCCTACTAATAATTATATCCGCTTCAGTTCGGTCTTTGGTCACACTTGCAGGAAACGCAGGGTGCGAACTTCATCAGGCTCTGTAATTGTCCGGCAAAGATCCCAATCGGTCCACTGTCTGTCGTCGTTGACAGACTTCGAGCTCCGACCAGAGCTTTGAATGTCGCGAATTCTTATTTGAACCGCGATATGTAGCGATGGATCGATTTGGGCACTCTTTTCCCGTCGAAGCTATGTGCCATCGATCCCTTTGGCCGATGGCTGATCCTTCCTGTCAAGCTCTTCCAGAGCCGTCCTCACGCGCTTAATATCGGGTAGAGCCTGAACCGCCTCGAAATTCGTCAAGGCATGGGAGAGATGCTCATGAGCAGTTGCTCCATCTGATCTTGCCAATTCCATCTCCGCCATTTCGCAGAATGTACGGCCTATCTGCCAGGGGGTATCCAACTCAGAAAATAATTCCATAGCTTGTCTCAGACGCCCCTCAGCTTCGTCATACTCCTGATCTAGCCGGTGAGCGATACCCCATGCCCGGTGGGCGACAGCTAGATATGGTCGGTGATCGTCCGCCTCGGCCAAAGTCTCCAATTGAGAAGCGTACTGTCGAAGGCCATCTGCGTCTCGCAGCTGAGCGGCCGATTCGGTTAACATCATATAAATGATATGCTCATGGGCCATCGTACCGCGCTTTACCGGCTGTCCCGATAGTTCGAGTGCTGATTCAAGCTCTTCCTTGACGAGGGCGAACTCGCCCTCTGCCTGTAAAGGCAATGTGTGTCAGTAGAATTGATTTCGTTGCCATTGTTCTGGCAAACCCGACATCGATACCATGTAATCGAAGGACTCTTTTGCGTAAGCAGCGCTCTTGATGGAGTCACCGCGCAAAGCGTGTACGCTCGCACTTAGAGCGACAAAGAAACAGGTCTCTCCAATCCGCTCCCGGGCGAAGCGTCGTTCAAGATCCCGCCACTTCTCTTCCGTTTCAAGCACTTCATCCCATCGATCTAGCCTGAACAAGCATTGGGCTCTGATACCTAGGGCATTCGTTACTTGATCTGCCGCCTGTATTTCTGTCGCCAGGTCGGCTGCATCTGACAAGTAGGGCAACGCATTCGCGTACTCACCAACGTACATCAGGGCAGCGCCATATCCCCGCAATGTATCGACCTTCTCGTGAGGATTCTCAAACCGCTCGTCTTGGCTGATCTCCAATCTTCGTCCGGAAACGCGTAAGTGTTCCCGTAGCTTGCTTCGACCATCTAATACATTGGCCAACACGCCTAGCGATTGCGATAGAAGAACCAAGTCGTCGAGTTGTTCAGCCATGGATACTGCGTTTTCGGCGAAATTCTGGGCAGCTTCCCAATCAGGCGGCTCCTGGACGCGCCAGGCATCGGCCGAAAGGGCGATGAGCAGGTGTACAGTCTCCTGGTGCGGTGGTTCACCTTCCATAACCCTCAGACTTTCCTGTAGACTGGACTGCGACTTCTGGCTGATCATACTTAATTGACGGTATGTTTCGGCATCTACCGACCACTTGGTCTCCGTTGCGATCTCTACGATTTTACGATGCAGACGCATGGCCACGATGTTGTCTCCGGTGTCCAATTGCTCCCTTAAGGCCAGGGCTTGCTGGTAAAATGAAATCGCCTCAGTGAAATCACGGACCAAGCGGCAAACATCGCCCAGCTCCTCAAGTACGGTTGGCTGGGTTTCAGATAAAGCTCCAGGTTCAAGCAATTCGAGGGCGGTCCGAAGATTCTGTTCGGCCGTTTCATAGGCGTAGACCGCAACCGCCTGACCCGCTGCGTGCCGGCAATACTTTACAGCTTTCTCTCGCTCTCCAGCCAGGGTGAAATGATGTGCCAGTAACCCATACAGCGCCTCGAGTCGTTCTGGATACAATTCTTCCAGAGCGTCCCCTACGCGGCGATGAAACTCGCGGCGGCTTTTTAGCAAAATCGTCTCGTAGACAGCCTCCTGGGCCATTGGATTTCGGAATGAATATTCCACTTCTGGGACTCGAGCCGACTCGCGGATCATATCCAGCCGCATCAAGGTCGCCACGTGTTTGTCTAGTTCTCGGCTGTCTTCATCTACAGCCTGCAAGACACGTAGATAGAAGTTGCGACCAATTACTGAGGCCAGCTGAAGCGTTGCTCGAGTCGCCTCCTCCAACCGATCCATGCGGGCAGCGAGCAGGGATTGCAGATTATCCGGGATGGAGAAGTCCGATCCACTGCTGGTCGCCACCCAATATCGCACCGTGCTTCCGTTAACCTGTCGATCCTCTGGTAAAACAACAGCGTTTTCAACAAGCGTTCGAACTACTTCCTCGATGAAAAATGGATTACCGTCGGATTTTTCGAGAATTTTTGTTCGCAAGGGATCTGGGATTTCGGCGACCGCCAATAGCCGGTTGAGGAGTTCATCGCTCTCAGATTTAGAGAGAGGTTTGAGCGACACTTCCGTGTATCTGTGACGGTATTCATCGTCAGCGATCATTTTGATTTGCCAGGCAGGTGCTCGTCTCTCAGCCCGAAAGGCACAGATCATGACCAGACCAATCTCAGCTGTGAGCGGCAAGAGCTCTCGAAGCAGATCGATTGACGCGGCATCGCTCCAGTGCATATCGTCGAACACCAAAACGCTCGGCTGCTCCGTAAAACGGGCTCGCCACAGATCGTACATGGCTTCGAACAACTCGCGCTTAAACGTATCTCCCTCGAGCGGTGGTCCGCCATTGTCGGTGCTTAGGCCGAACAGGGACTCCAGAAGCTGTGTCACGCGGTGGCGGCGTTCCTCCGGCAGGACTTCGGCGAGGGAAGATAGCTTTTTCTGCATCACCCGCGGCGCATCGTCATAACTTATGTCGCTCAACATCCGAATCAGGCGCTGGAATAGCCCATAGGCCTGGTTTGTCTCGTACGACAAACTGTTGGTTTCATACCAGCTGCTCTCTGTCCCCGGCAGTTGATCGAAATATCCCCGGGTCTCGCTCACCAGGCGACTCTTGCCCATACCGGCTTCGCCCAGCACGCAGACAATCCGCCCCACGCCCTGCTTCAAGTCGGCTACCACGCCTTGCAAGGTCTGCAGTTCGACTTCGCGCCCAACCATCTCCGCATGCAATCCTTCGATTCCGCGGACACGACCGGCGGAAATGTTCCGGCCGATTACGCGGTAGACCTCTACTTTCTCTTCTTTGCCTTTGACCTCAATGCCCCCTAGCCCTTCAAATTCAAACAGCGGCTTAACTGACTTGTATGTATCAAAGGCGATCTGCACCGTGCCAGGAACGGCCGTTTGTTCCATGCGCGAGGCCAAATTGATCGCATCACCAAGGGCTGTGTATTCCATGCGCAAGTCTGATCCAACGGCGCCAACCACTACCAGGCCTGTGTTGATGCCTACCCGAACGTTAATATCAATTCCCCAATTTTGCTTGATTTCCTCTCTGTAGGGCTTAATGCTGGCCACGATATCCAATCCAGCAAGAACTGCCCGTTGAGGATCGTCTTCGTGCGCAAGCGGCGCCCCGAAGAAGGCTAAGATACCATCGCCCATCAGACGTGCTACAGTGCCTTCATATGTATACACAGGCTTAATCATATGTTCGAAGGCGCCGTTGATAATTTCTGTCCACTCTTCCGGATCCAGGTTCTCTGCGGCAGCGGTGGAGCCCTTGACGTCGCAGAAAAGCATGGTAACGACGCGTCTCTCACCGACCATGGTGCCGCTAGAGCGGGCCGAATCGAGTTTATTCATCAGCTCGGCGGGAATATATTGGGTGAGCGGTGATTCTTCTCTAGATGGGCTTGATTCTGCCGGCTCTTCGACTCCCGATTGCTGGGTCGTCTCTTGGACTTGAGGCATCCGGTCAGCCAAAGGTGCGGATTCAGGTATCCTTTCTGGATCTATGACTTTCCTTTCGGCTAAGGGAACCGCCGGTGGACGTTCCATCCTAACCGGCTGGCTTGATGAGGCGCCCGTATCAACCTGTCCATGGTCTTCCAGGGCATATCCGCAGCCGTCACAAAAGGATGCCTGGCTCACAACCCTCCGGCTGCATCTCGGGCAGATGATCGAAATCCGGAAACTGCAGCGAAGACAGAAATTCGCATCGCTCACGTTCGTTGTCTGGCAATTTGGACAGATCATATGGGCTATCCTTCCGACTTCTCGCCGGTCGCTGCGACCTTCAAGTTAGAAGCATCGTCAGCTTTTTCAACTACCTCTTGAAGTAATCGATTATCACGACAAGTAATACCGTAAATACGCCAAAAGCGATCGCTGCTACGGCCGTGCTAAATAGGATCTCTTTTGCTGTTCCCCACGTCCCCTCGGGTAACGTGCCATCGTAATGACTGTATAGGTTGAATACGAAGATGTAAGCAGCGACTGCCAGTGGAGGAAGGGGCATGAAGAAACGAATGTTGTCAGATATATCATTTCTGAAAAAGTACAATATGATGCCGGTTAATAGGATCAGAAATCCTGCCACGGCGATCGACAGCGTATTGATTTTAAGGATATCTTGATTCATTCGATACTTTCCTAGATGGTTCACTATTGACGATTCGTCTTTAG
>JBARZW010000259.1:0-3883 GCA_049650305.1 Promineifilaceae bacterium (SeqCode) | reverse complement strand
CTATCAAGACCGGATGTGTTTTGGTTAATATCAGCCTGGAATTCTCGATTGAGCGTAGGAATCGTCCCGGTCAATACCTGGGGTACCACGCTTAACAATGCAGCTTTGGTGAATTGTGCGGAATTATTCTCATCATATTGGAGAGGACGGAAATCTGTGTTGAAACCCTTAATAATGGGACCGGAGCCCGCACCAAATCGTACTGCCCAAGATCTGGTCGGATGAAACGAGATCGTCCAACAGGTATTAGACCAATTAACGGGCGATGTCCCAAATACGAAGTAGCTCCAAGGCAGTCACCGAAAGAGTATACAACACCCATGGAGAGTGGGAGCATTGTTTCCATCTTCCTCCGGTCTTGGATTGACCAGAACCTCATCAAGTGAGGGATTCAGAGTTCCGGGCTTCTCTGCGATGACCAATCTTAGCCTCGGAGAGATTCCGCTTCAGATCAACAAGACCATGAAATATCATCGAAGGCGGGATGCCTCTCAGACCTTCCTGCGAATCCATGATTCTATCTACCTTGAAATTGCCGATATTTTAGTCATCTTCGACCTTACGGAGAGCCCTCATTCACGCGGATGCAGTTCCATGAGACGTGCCCACTTTCGATCGGCAGTAGGGGGGAAAGATTGGATCCAACGCGGTTGGAGATTTTCTCAAACCCTCGAATTACCTGAGAAGTGCTGCTCCACCCGCGATGCTCGGCACGATCCGCAGATGATCATCCTCCTTAACTGGAGTATCTTGACCTTTCAGGGTGCGCACGTCGTCTTTGTTCAGGAAAAGGTTCACATAGGGTTGCAGGGCACCCAGATCGTCGAACAAATATTTCTGAAGGTTTGGGAACTCCTGGGCGAGCTGCTGAAGAACGGCGCCGATTGTTTCACCTTGAATCTCAACTTGCTTCAAGTCGTTCGTGTAGGGTCGAAATGGGCTGGGAATCTGAACCACACTCATAGAACCTCCTCGAGATTGTTCTCGTTTAAGATACATAGACCTTCTTCGACAAAATTGCCGTCATCCGATATGCACCAAGATCGGCTGGACACCGCTTTTCCAGCGCAGATGCTGGTAATAATGTAGGAGAAGTTGGGTAGAGCCCATTCAAGGTCAAAATCCGAAGGCTGCGCGGGATGATCCGGATGAGAGTGAAAAACCCCGATCACATCCAATCCAAGCTTTTCCGCATGGTATTCACCGGCAAGTACATCCTTCGCTTCGATAAGGTATCGATTGTGACGAGAATCCGGCTGAGAGCTGTTCTTCAGCTGTATGAGGCACTCAGCGGTTCGTCTACCGCCTTCATACTTTCCCAAGATTAACCCTGCGCCCTCTTCAGGATAATGTCGGGCGCCATGGGCGTGGATTTGCGCTATTAACTCTTCTGCAATGTGGAGCATGATTCTTCCTGCCTGACTTCGTACCCACAAAATTGAAGCATTTTCTTGAATATAATTGTCCAGGATGGCATAAGTCTGAAACTTTCAACCCTAAAAGAATTGATCATATACTCTTTACAACCTACTTAGTGCCTGAGCAAGATCCTCGATCAGGTCTTCCGGGTCCTCCACACCGACGGAAAGGCGTACCAAATTATCAAGGATGCCCTGAGCGAACCGCTCCTCAGTCGACAATTCATAATAAGACATTAATGCCGGTTGCTCGATCAGGCTCTCCACCCCACCTAGGCTCGGAGCAATGATTGGGATGGTGACAGCGTCGATGAGCCGGCTCGTAAGTTCGAGGTCGCCATCAACTTCGAAGCTCACCACGCCGCCATATCCCTGCATCTGTTGGTGGGCAACCGCATGGTCGGGATGAGAGGCCAGACCAGGATACCAGACGCGGCGGACTTTAGGATGCCTCTCGAGATAATCTGCGATCACTTGCGCAGTCGCATTCTGTTTTCTTACTCGCAAAGCTAGTGTTTTTAATCCACGCTGAAGCAGATATGCGCTTTGAGCATCGCTTACTGCACCCAGCATCCACAGATTCTGGCGGATCATGGAAATCAGCGAGGCAGACCCGACTACGACTCCTGCAAGCAAGTCGTTATGACCCCCGAGGTATTTTGTCGCCGAATGTACGACTAGATCGATCCCAAAATCGATAGGGCGTTGATTGACCGGAGTGGCAAAGGTGCTGTCGATGAGCGTTTTAACACCTTTGCGACTAGCGATTTCAACCAGTCGATCGAGGTCGATTACGCGTAGGTAGGGATTACTAGGGGATTCGGAAACGATCAGCTTGGTTCCTGGTTGAATGGCGTCTTCCAGGGCGATCATGTCCCCAGCGGGGACCACCGTGGATAGGACTCCGAAGCGGGTGAGGAAAGTGCGGCAGAACTGGCGCGTTCGTCGATAGCAGTCATCGGTAATGATGAAATGATCTCCAGATTTGAGCAAAGAGAGCATTGTCGTCGTGACGCCTGCCATACCCGAGGCGAGTAGCATAGCGTCCTCGCCGCGATCTAAAGCAGCGAGTTTCGCTTCCACAGCTGAGATCGTGGGGTTGCCATAACGACCATACTCGACGCGCTTAGTTTCTAATCCCCACATACGCGCCTCCATAAAGCTTCGCAGGTCAGCTGTATCCTTGAATGTGTATGTTGCGGACTGGACGATTGGCGGGGTCAAGGAGTGGTAGGGAAATGGTCTGTCATCTCCAGCATGCACCGACATTGTAGATAATCCGTGCGATACCTCAGCTTTTCTTGCCTCCCTGGTGGTCTTCCCTTCTTTATTTTCAGAAAGCGCCATCTACGATTACCTCCGAATAGGGCTTGGCAAACAGTATGCCATTCGTATGCACCGGTAAGAAGAAAGCCTCTCCGGAAAATTGGAGAGGCCACAAATTAATTCTGCCGTGGATCTCATCTTCCAGTACAGTACTGACGGAATTGGCACCATACCGCAATCATGCTCCCGGTAGGTTGCCGAGGTTTCATAGGGCCGGTCCCTCCACCTCTCTGGATAAGAGTGTTGATTGTATCCTATTTAATTGTTGAAGAACGATAGCACAGTTGGAATTGCCCTGTCAAGATATTGAGCGCCAAGTGTTATTGTTCAGTAAATCTGTCACTTGATAATGATCCGTATTCTCTGTGCCTTTCTTTCATCCTATAGCACACGATTGATCGCCTCGTTGACAGCTTGAAGATCGGCCGGTAATTCTACTGCTTGGTTAGCATATCGAGAGTCGACTTCCTCCAAAGTTGAGTCGTGATAGCCCACTTTGAAGTCGGTAAATTTCAATCCGTTGGCTGTTGAGATTACGACGACGCGATCATGCGATGAGATTTCCTTGCGTTCGATAAGTTTATTGAGGACAGCAAGAGCGACACCCGTTTGAGGACCGGAGAACATGCCTGTCAGATCCGCTCTTGCAGAGGCGCTAGCCAATTCATCTTCGCTGGCCTGCTCAACGATTCCATCGAAAGCCTGCAACACCTTCAATGCTCGCTCGTAACTGACTGGATTCCCGATCTGGATGGCGCTGGCTAATGTCTTTTGCGCTTTTACAGGTTTGAATTCACGATAACCAGTCATGAAACTCCTGTAGAGTGGGTTGGCCCTATCTGACTGAGCACAGGCGAGTCGTGGCAACTTATCGATCAACCCCAATTCCTTCATCATAAGAAAACCGTTGCCAAGCGCACTCACGTTCCCAAGATTACCTACCGGGATGACGATCCAATCAGGTACCTCCCAATCGAACTGTTGAACGATCTCGATCGCGACCGTTTTTTGACCTTCAATTCGCAGCGAGTTCATCGAGTTGGCTAAGTAGATGGTCGGATCCGAGGTCAACTCCTTGACGATGTGCATGCAGCCATCAAAATCAGTATCGAGGGCAATTACCAACGCACCGTTTGCTA
>JBARZW010000258.1:0-1695 GCA_049650305.1 Promineifilaceae bacterium (SeqCode) | reverse complement strand
AATAACATGCCCAAGAAATACGATTTCAGAAAACTTGAAAAGAAGTGGCGGTCTTATTGGGAGGAGATGGACCTGTATAAGACAGGCGAAGATCCCGGCAAGCCGAAGTATTACATCCTGGATTACTTCCCCTACCCGTCTGGGGACGGCCTATCCGTCGGCCATTGCCGCAATTATGTGCCGACATGCGTAGCGGCTCGATTTAAGCGCATGCGAGGCTTCAACGTCCTGCATCCGATGGGCTGGGACGCCTTCGGTCTACCGGCCGAGAATTACGCCATCGCCCACGGCGTGCACCCGCGCATCACCACGGCCAAACATAACGCCAATTACAAACGCCAGATGCAGTTGATCGAATGCTCCTATGACTGGTCTCGGGAGTTTAGCTCTTCGGACCCCGACTATTATCGATGGACCCAATGGTTTTTCCTGCTGTTATTAAGGCGGGGGTTGGCCTACCAGGCGATGGGCAGCCAGTGGTGGTGTCCCACCGATAAGACGATCCTAGCTAATGAGCAGGTAGAAAACGGCCGATGCTGGCGTTGCGGGTCATTGGTAACTAAGAAAGAGTTAAAACAATGGTATTTCAAGATCACCGATTACGCCGATCGCCTGCTGTATGACCTGGAAACGGTCGATTGGCCCGAGCCCATCAAGTTGATGCAGCGCAATTGGGTGGGCCGGAGCGAGGGGGCGGAGGTGGTTTTCACGGCCACGAATCCGGCGGATCGAGGATCACCGGAACCCTGGCGGATCCCAACTTTCACAACCCGGCCTGACACATTGTACGGTGTCACCTTCCTGATCCTCGCTCCCGAGCATCCTCTGGTAGAGACGCTGACTACAGACGAACAGCGGATGGAAGTGACCGCCTATGTTGAACAAGCCATACGCATGACTGAGATCGACCGGTTGGCTGTAGATAAGGAGAAGACCGGCGTCTTCACCGGCGCCTACGCCAGACATCCGCTCACTGGAGTCGACATCCCGATCTGGGTAGCGGACTACGTCATGATGGGCTACGGCAGCGGGGCCGTCATGGGTGTCCCCGGGCATGATACGCGGGACTTTGACTTCGCGCGCAGGTTCGGACTTCCCATTTTAGAGGTGGTCTCACCTGATGGCCTGGAGCATGGGGTCGATCAATGCTTCACGGAAAAGGGGATCATGATCAATTCCGGCGACTACAGCGGACTCACTTCGGAAGCCGGTACCGGGCGCATCGTGGACGACCTCACGGCACAGGGCTCTGGCGAGGAACGGGTCACGTACCGGATGCGGGACTGGCTGATCTCCCGCCAGCGGTATTGGGGGGCACCCATCCCCATTGTGCATTGCCCAGAGTGCGGACCAGTCGCCGTCCCGGAGGATGCCTTGCCGGTCTTATTGCCGGATATCGACGACTTCGAGCCCACGGGAGACGGCCGGTCTCCCTTAGCCAGGGTTGACAGTTGGGTTCATACGACCTGCCCCCAATGCGGTGGACCGGCCGAACGAGAAACCGACACCATGGATGGCTTCGCCTGTTCCTCCTGGTACTTTCTGCGCTTCGCCAGCCCCGAATATACGGAGGGACCTTTTGAACCTGAGGCGGCCGATTATTGGATGCCGGTCGATACCTATGTGGGAGGCGCAGAGCACGCCGTGATGCACCTTCTGTACGCTCGCTTCTGGACGAAGGTCATGCATGACGCT
>JBARZW010000257.1:0-1524 GCA_049650305.1 Promineifilaceae bacterium (SeqCode) | reverse complement strand
AAAGCCTATGAACAAGCCCTGCTCTTTTTGAGAGATGTAGAGGATTATCCAAGGACGGCGCGAACGCTGATGAAGCTGGGCCTGACTTATCACAACATTTTTGCCTTTGCTAAATCGCGTCAGGCTTTCGACGAGGGCTTCGCCGCCTCGCAGCGCGCGGTCGGTAGCGAGATCTCGGCCGGGGAATCGTTGGTTGAGACGCCCCACGCCTATCGCGAACTGTATGACACCGCTCCGTTGACGTTGGATCCATCGAGTGTCGGCGATTTTAGATCTTCATTCAATATCAACCTTCTTTTTAGCGGACTCCTGGAACAGACGGTCGATGACGAGCTGGCGCCCGATGTCGCCCAGAGCTGGGAGATGTCGGACGGCGGAACCCGTTACGTTTTCCACTTACGAAAGGACGTTTTCTGGAATGACGGCGCCCAGGTAACCGCCGGCGACTTTGAATTTTCCTGGAGGCGCGCGCTTGACCCTGGTAATCAGGACCTTATAGCCAAAGTCTTATATGACATCAAGGGCGCGCAAGCCTATCATAGAGGCGAGACTGACGATCCGGACAGTGTCGGGGTCAGGGCGGTCGACGAACATACGCTGGTCGTACATCTCGAGAGTCCGTGCAGTTACTTTCTGCAGCTCATGGCCTTGAGCACAACCAAACCAATTCCCCGTAAAGCCGTCGAACGTTTCGGTTCGGAATGGACCGAGCCGGATAAAATCGTGACCAATGGCCCTTTTCAGATTCGGACCTGGTTACCGGACAAGCGGCTGGTATTTGAGCGCTATGCCCGCTATCATGGTCGCTTCAAAGGCAATGTATGGCGCAGAGAGGTCTTTATCGCACCGGCGGACACTTTCTTGGACCAGTATGAACGCGATGCTGTCGACGCGGTTAATACCTATGCCTCTTCGGTGGATAAAGGTCACAGGGCGATCCAGCTTCACCCTGATGAATACCGGTCCGGACCAGGTGACGGATCACTACACGTGACCTTCAATGTTACTAAACCGCCTTTTGACGATGCCAGGGTGCGCCAGGCCTTGGCCCTATCCATGGACAGGGAAACCGTGGTCAGCCGGGCTAGCAAGGGAATAAATTACCCCGCCACAGGTGGTTTCGTTCCTCCTTGGATTCCCGGTCACGTGCCCGGCATCGCCGCATCCTACGATCCAGAATTAGCCCGGGAGAAATTGGCCGAGGCTGGTTACCCCGGTGGAGATGGTATTCCCGTTATCAATCTATTGGTCATCGATCGTCACAACTTCGGAAACATGTTTGGAATTTTTTGCGAGCATTGGGAAGAAGTACTGGGCGTTCAAATCAGGCCAGAGGTGGTCGAGTTCCATACTGTTTTAGATTTTCTGAAAAACAACCCACCTCCGATGTGGGTCATGGCTTGGGCCGTCGACTATCCCGATCCCGACAACTTCTTACGGGCCAGTCCCTGGCTGAGCAGCAGCAAGTGGCGGCACCAGGCCTACGAAGCCCTGGTGAACGACGCCAGGCGCACAGCCGATCAG
>JBARZW010000256.1:0-2449 GCA_049650305.1 Promineifilaceae bacterium (SeqCode) | reverse complement strand
ACCCTGGCTAACCCTAATATACTCTGGGATGTTGGCTTCCAACTTAGCTTTGCCGCCACCTTAGGATTGATGATCTACATCGATCCCTGGAAGCGTTGGGTCGATACGGGCGCCAAACGGATCATCTCTCCGGCGCTGGCCAAGCGGTTTATTCGCTACTTTGGTGATATTTTTATCGCAACCCTGGCGGCCATGTTGCTGACCATGCCGCTACTTATTTATCATTTTCAGCAACTTTCGGAGGTCAGTTCGCTGGCCAACTTCTTTGTGTTTCCAGCCCAGCCTGGGGTGATGAGTTGGGGCATTATCGCCACGGTGACCGGCATGGTTTTTCCGGCCCTGGGAAAAGTGCTCGCTTGGCTTGTATGGCCGTTCCTGACCTACACCATATCGGGAGCTCGTTTCTTCGCCGGTCTGCCGGCGGCTTCGATTCCGGTGTCTCTTTCCGCGGCCGGCCTGCTAGCTATTTACGCCCTAATCTTCGGCTTGACCTGGCTTGGATGGAAAGGGCGGGACGGCCGAGCTGAGGTGTTCGGCCGGATGCGGGGTGGATGGGTCCGTCGAACGGCCCTGACGGCATCGGCCATTATCGCCGTGATGGCCGTGGCCTGGGCATTGAGCCAGCCAGATGGAAAGCTGCATGTCTCCTTCCTGGACGTGGGCCAGGGGGATGCCACCCTCATCCAGACGCCAAGCGGCCGTTACATTCTGATCGACGGCGGCCTCTATCCAAGGGTCCTTAACGACCATCTCGGCCGGGAGATTCCATTCTGGGACCGGGATATCGACCTGGTCATCGCCACCCATCCTGACGATGATCACGTAGCCGGTTTGCCGGGGGTGCTCGATCGATACGAGGTGGGCCAATTGATCACCAACGGGCAGGCAGCTCAGGAGGAGAGCTACCAAGCGCTAATGGACATCGCCACTGAGAACGCCGTTCCGATCCACCAGGCCAGGGCCGGGGAGATCATTGAACTAGGCGATGGTCTTCGTCTGGAAATCCTTAATCCCCCCAGCCCCCAATCCCAAGCCCCTAGCCTCGGTCATGACAATGACCAGTCCGTAGCCCTGCGCCTGGTTTATGGCGACTTCTCACTGATGTTGACCGGTGATGCCGGAGATGCGGCCGAACGCGATATGCTGGCCTCCAGCAGACCACTATCAGCCGTGGTCTATAAGGCCGGACATCATGGGGCGAAGTCATCCAGCGGCGAGCCGTTTCTCAGGGCTATCAACCCGCAGTACGTGATAGTCTCGGCCGGGGAGGGGAATAACTACGGCCATCCTCATGATGAGGTATTGGAGAGAGCCTCTGATGTGGGCGCGGCCGTAATGCGGACCGATGAGCTGGGCACTATTGAGGTGATTACAGATGGGGAGCAACTGTGGTGGGAAGCAAGCAGAAGATTACTGCGGATTGAATAGTCTTGCCCAAAAGTCTATCAGCACTTAGTGATTATGGTTTCCTTGACAAAGCGATTAATCACTTGGTGTCTCAGTATGTTCTCTTACAAAATTGGGAATCGGTTCACCAGTGACGAGGCTGTAAAGAACATCTGGATCGATGTCCGCATCATTGGGCCAGCAAATTGTACCAATTTCAGGATTAACACGAACCTGAATAAAGTAGTCGTGTTCCTTCAGCGGCTCAAAAACGCCCGTAAACTCTATGAGCTCTGCAACATCTACTATGCCAGTGACGCCATCTTCAAAAAATAGCATCAGTTGATGACCGTCAAGGAATTTAACTTTTGTTACGTCTTTCAGCATGTTTCTACTTTAGTGGTTCTACTCTAAGCAAAGGTTGATGCTCCTCGGCCAACCTCCAATTCTCAAGAAGTTCCACTCGATGCAACGTAGCCCATTCCATAACCATTCCAAATACTCGTGGCGACAATCTTCCTCTTAGCAAAATGAGCGTCTCGATTGCAATTAGTGCTTTCTCTTCACCATAACGTACGTGAAAATGCGGCGGTGGGTGATCCCGGTAATTCATGCTTATCACGATGCCGAAGAATCGGCAAATCTCAGGCATTGTCAAGGACCCGCATCATTTCGGAGCTCAAAGCGCTACCACTTTCAGCAATTATAGCAGATTTGTCTGTCTACTGATCGGTGGGTCTAGGCTGCAGGACACTGAGTATGAGCGACAACTACAACTTTTGAAAAAAGGTGCTTACTTAATTCTGGCATTGATTTAAGTAGATCGCCGACGCGCATGCAGCCTAGTAGGAGAATATCCACTGATGGATATCGCCACAGGAACGCCGTTCCCATCCACCAGGCTCAGGCCGGAGAGATCATTGGATTAGGCGATGGCCTTCGTCTGGAAATTCTCAATCCTTCCAGCCCCCAGCCCCCAATCCCTAGCCCCAGTCATGACAACGATCAATCTATCGCCTTGCGGCTGGTTTACGGAGAATTCTCGCTTCTGCTCACCGGTGAC
>JBARZW010000255.1:0-10790 GCA_049650305.1 Promineifilaceae bacterium (SeqCode) | reverse complement strand
CTTGGGGTCCTTGCCGGCGCATTAATTACGGTTCAAAGTGTACTAAACGCATCGTTAGGCGATCGTGCCGGTGTGTTGGGATCGGTTATGGCTTTGACGATTGTAAGCTTTGTGGTTCTGGTGGTGCTCATTTTCCTCTTTCCGAATGCAGCCAATTTCCGCGGACTGCCAGGCTTGTCTCGTTGGTATCTCTACCTGGGAGGGGCTCTTGGGGTCATCATCCTTGTCTCAACCATCTTCTTGGTACCGAAAATCGGAGCCGCCGAGACCTTGACGGCCATCGTAGTGGGCCAATTGACCTTAGCCGTCGTCGTCGACCACTTTGGTTTACTCTCCGTGCCGAGGGTTGAGGTTAGCCTCCTACGCGTCGCCGGAATTGCTCTCGTTGCTGTGGGTGCTTACCTGGTAGTTCGATAAAGACCACGACTCCGATTTTGGCTGTGGTTTACTCTTCTCTTGACAGCGACTCATGCAGAAGCGGTCTCAGATCGACACAACCATGAATTTTGGGTGCATTGCTGGAGAAATCAGCATGCTTCTGGTAATCTTTCGCACGGATGTCCAATATAATAGGAGCGAAATGTGATCCACCCGCAATTTCTTGAAGAGGTTTTCGCTGATAGCTATTCTGCTATCCAGCATCATACGAAAGAAATAAGACATACTGAAAGCGTATGGCAGCCGCCGTTTGGTGGGAATTCAATCAACTGGATCATGGGCCACCTGGTCGTCTCCCGCTGCAATTTCCTCATGTTATTGGATGTCCCATCTATCTGGAGTATGGATCAGTGTCTCCGCTTCATTCCCGGTTCGTCGCCGGTCACAGAGGAGGTTGATTCCGTTCCCTTTGATTCGTTGATTTCCGCTTTTGACCAGACACAGGAACAACTAATGAGCGCCTTGGAACACGTTTCCGATGAGGTTCTGGGCCAGGTTAAGGGAGAAAGGACCGTAGCGGAGTCTCTGGTCTACTATCAGTCCCATGAAGCGGAGCACACCGGTCAACTTGAACTGTTGTGCCGGTTGGCCAGGTTTTAGCGAAAGTCCGTATCGCGCTATAGCCGTGGCCGGCGACTCAATCGGACCTGGCGCAAAACCACCTAATGCCAATAAGAGATGAAGTTCAAGTTAGTACCTCGGCAGAAAATCAACCATGAAACCATTGCATCTATCTAAGATGGAGGCCAGGCGTTTTATTCTTGCCCATCAGGGTCTGTGGCCTCCGCTCGAACTTAAAGGCAAAGATGCTGTTCTAGACACCATACGGCGTCTGGGCTGCATCCAGTTCGATCCTCTCAATATCGTCGGCCGGAACCCGGAGTTGGTGCTTCAGGCTCGTGTTTCTGACTTTCGACCCGAGATGTTGGGAGAATTGCTCTATGAAGACAGGCTTCTCATAGACGGTTGGGATAAGAACATGTCCATTTATGGCCTGGAAGATTGGCCATATTTTCAACGCTACCGCGATGCGGCTCATAAGCGATTCGGTGATGACTCACAGCCGGCCGTCTCCATCCTTCCCCAAGTCCGCAAGATGATCCATGAAAGAGGTCCATTGTCATCAATCGATCTTGAATTTGATGACAGCGTGGATTGGTCGTGGGGCCCGACCAGGATCGCCCGGGCAGCCCTTGAAAGTATGTACAGTTGGGGCGAGCTGGTCATCCACCACCGGGTTAACACGAGGAAGGTGTATGATTTCGCCAGCCGCCATGTTCCAGACGCGATGTTGTCGGCCGGTGACCCGAATGAATCTGACGATAGGTATCACGATTGGCGCATTCTGAGGCGTATTCAAGGTCTGGGATTGATATGGAATCGTTCCGGGGATGCCTGGCTAGGATTTCGCGGTATCAAGAGCAAGGACCGGATGGCCTCTTTTGACCGGCTAGTTGATCGAGGTCTTCTCATTGCAGTACGCGTTGAAGGGATAGAACCACTTCTCTACTTTCGTAGTGAAGATGAAGCATTGCTTGTAAACAGCATGGACACAGAACAGCTGGAGCCCAGGGCAGTGATCTTGGCTCCCTTGGACAACCTGCTCTGGGACAGGCGATATGTGAAACAACTGTTTGACTTTTACTATATTTGGGAAGTTTATAAACCAGTAGTTGAGCGACAATACGGCTACTACGTCCTCCCCATATTGTATGGCGATAGGTTTATCGCCAGATTTGAGCCAGGACGAGATAAGGAGTCTGGAGCGATGCTGATCAAGAATTGGTGGTGGGAATCAGGTGTCGATCCTTCTGAGAGGATGCAGTCCGATTTACAGCGAAGCTTTGCTCAGTTCCTGAGCTACCTCGGGACAGATTCGATGAGAATTGAAGAACCGGTTGCCCGACAGAACGGTTTGGAGTGGCTCCCCCTCCCAACATGATCAACCATTGGGTGCTCGGATTAGTTGCGCGATCTCCTTCATCATTTAGGGATCGCATCCTGGTATCAGTCAATCCAAAGAAGGTGAAACTATAAAACTGCTCAAAAATGCAAAAGTGCCAGTCACTGCTGAGCGACCGGCACTCTCTATCAAAACGGCCTAATAATGGGCCGGCTTGCCTTGTTGGGGATTACCTTATCCACCTCGGAGAGGGATTACCGGGCACTCGAAATTGTCCGGCGGGCCACCTGCAAAGCTGCCATCTGATACCGTCAGATGTCCGGCATTCAAATGGTAGAAGATCTGGGCGTCTGAGGTCAGCAGCTCCTTCTCTGATTCATCGGTCCAGGTTACCGTTTGCACATCCCAGCGGCCGCCATTGAAATCCTGGTCGCCAGGCGCGGCTTCACCAACACCTGGTTGGCCGTCAACCCCGTTCGTTACTACGTAGAGCTTATCGTAGGATTGGACATTATTGGCATTTGGCGCGGGTAGAGCAGTTAGTCCTCTTGTCGCGTAAAGGGCGTCGTCCACGTAGAGCCTGCCCGGCATGCCAGGAGGGCCTTCAGGGCCGCCAGCGAAGACGGCCGTCGTTGCCATTAATGCCATAACTAGTACGGCGAATACAACAAGTATCTTGCGTTTCATATCTGCTAATCTCCTTATTTATGGGTTCGTCTTATTTCATCGGTTGTTCGCGATCAACGCTGCAATGATCGGCCATAACTATTACGAAACTCTTGCGCAGATGTCACAGACCTCTTAACGGTTGCAGGCGTCGATCTCAGATACTGTCGTTCCTCATAGCTAAATTGGGCATGTACGTAACCTCAGCCTCTGTATTTGTGACTTTTATCCGTCAGATTGATGACCTACTGCACGTGTCCAAATCGAGACAAACATTGGATACTGAGTATGGAGAAGAATTTCCCTGATTTTACCAATCACTCAGAGCCGACTCGAATGACGGCTTTCTGATTGGACGAAATCAACCCTGCCATAAACGTGCTTTAGAAGAACGATGGAGGTCGATTCTGTTGATAGGAAACGTGAAAGTCAGCTCTCGTATTTCGCGAGCATAGTTTTCCACATTATTGCCAACATCAGGCATAAACTCGAAAAACCTGGCATCTCCCTGCTAGCACATTCAGATGGGCTCAATCCTCTGTCGAGCATCGCCTCGGACGGATCTGCAGATTGATCAATAATCGATGTTCTCCATTCATGTAGATAAATGTATAAGAGGAAGATCCAATCACCATGAAAATCTCGACCATAACAACTCCTTTTATCTTCAGCATTTCGGTGAATTGCTACCTGGTCAAAACAAGTGAGACGACTATTCTGATCGACACAGGGAGGGGAGGAAAACGGGCCACTATCGAAAATGCCCTTGAAAGTGCAGGCTGTCGACGTGGGGATCTTGGGCTCATCATTTTGACTCATGGGGATTTTGACCATTCTGGCAATGCCGCTTATCTCCGCGATAAGTTCGAAACGAAAATAGCCATGCATTTTGACGATCTAGGCATGGTCGAACTGGGTGATATGACCTGGAACAGGAAGAAACAGAATCTGGTTGTCGGAGCACTGTTCAGTCTGCTGATCAGATTAGGTGAATCGGACAGGTTCACGGCCGATATTTTCCTTAAGGAGGGAGATGATCTCTCGGATTACGGGTTCGAAGCCACAGTTATCGAACTTCCGGGGCACTCGAAAGGTTCTATTGGGCTACTTTCGTCAGGTGGTGATCTCTTCTGCGGCGATTTGCTCGGAAACCAGAAGAGACCGGGGTTATGGTCCATAATCGACGACCCGGTCGCGGCTGCTGCCAGCCTCGATAAACTAAAAGGTCTAGATATCGAGACTGTTTACCCTGGGCATGGGAAGCCCTTCGCGATGCAGGAGTTGGTGCTGCCAGACTCGTCGAAGTAGATTGAGCATGGTTAATAGAGGGTGCAACTCTGGTCTGGGGTGTCACTATCAGAGCGTGCAGCTTGCAGGGGGCTACAATGGCGTCGCCAGCGTAGTCCGCCTTCCTGCTGTCCAGATCCGCTCGTGCCTGGAAACGATGGCCATGATGCTGCAGGCCGTGCAGGAGATTGAGGCGGGCGCCCGCGCTATTGGAGTGAACCTGGATGTGGATATTGTGCAGGAGTCAATGGATTCTTTTGATGGATTTCCTGACGACGCGACAGCTTCAATGTAACGAGATGTGCAACACGGCCGGATGTTTGAATTGGAGGCCATGACCGGATCGCTCTTACGCTATGGGGTAGAGTCATGTGTATCGACAGCGGTCAACGATTTCATTTACGATGTCTTAAAGCCACTAGAAATGGAAGTCCGGACCAGCATCCAGACTGTTACGGCTTAGAAAGAACACTCGCTTCAATTTTATCGACCTGGGACAGGGTCACACCGGCGTTAGCAGTCCATTGCAACACCTCCTCATGCAGATAGCTGTCTTTCTTTCGCTGCCCCTTCGCGGCATCATGTTGCTGGGGCATCAGAGCTTTCGAAAAAATGGCGCACTTCTAACGATCCGCTTCTTGATACCCGGTCTTGTAGAATTGCCTTTATTGGTGGGCAGAGACCTGTTAGGTCATTGAACGTATCATATTGAGGTGTGGTAACTTCGAAGTGCCCCGCCAAGCCGGTAATCCACCTAACCGGGGTTTACATTAGCCGGCTCAGAGGCTTGTGCGCCGAACTCGTCACTCGTAATCGCTAGAATTCGGGTCGTAATATATGGCAGAACCAGGCCGAACAGGCCTGACATGAGCGCCAAGACTGACAAGAGCCCTGTCATGTCCAACTCCTCCTGTCTGGATGTCATACGATCATAATTCAGAGCAAATTCGGCCGTACCGGATTTTCAAAGTTCATTATACGCAAACCAGCCTCGCCTATAATCGGCCTGAGCGGTCAAGGTCTGACGGGGACAAACATTGCCAGCCGCCATGAATACCCCCAAATCGGTGACACAATGAAGACGAGGAGCGCTCTCCCTTGTTCATACTCTTTGGTAGTGTGCGTTGCCAAATTGCTGTTCCATTGATTCCATTGGCCGCTCTGACATCATGTTGCATGGCCATGTGAGCGGCACTCGATACTTACTTACGGTTCGCACCATTAACGTATCATGCGATGGCCTAGTGACAAAAACGGCAGTTGCCGGCAGCAGAAATGATTCTGACGACCGGTTGACTCGATTATCGGTCTTTAACGTCACCCAAAAAGTGCATTTGTCGTTGCATCGTGGATTTGTTATATAATGCAGGCCCTTGCACGCGTACCCAGCATCACACCCCATCAAGTTATAGTATGTCGTATTCTGCCAGATTCACTGCGGTTGAAGACGCTATCTGTGGTTCGGAGAGCAGGATGTCCGGGAATAAAACCTTCTCGGAACCCATTCCGGAAACTTGGTGAAGCGGCATCAATCGGTTTTGGAATAAGAGGTGCGACAAATTCGCTGGAAGAGGAGATCCTAGTGACTCATCACTCGTATATTAGGAAGGAATGGCCCATCGGGATAACGCGATTAACGGCCATATTGTTAGCTGTGGCCGTTGCGGCATGGATTGTCACCATACTCCAAGCTCGCTTGATGGGAGTCATGCCGGGAACGATGGGTATGTCTTTAATAGCCTTCGTTGTGATGTGGACCTCGATGATGGCGGCGATGATGCTACCTTCGGTGGCACCGCTAGCCACAAGATATGTAAACATGATCCAGTCGCATCGTCTTTTAGGTCTGATTGCTTTCGCTTCGGGATATTTGTTTGTCTGGTCAATTCTTGGCGTCCTTGCTTTTTCACTGACCTGGCTCACCGGAAAAATAGTAATCTGGAACCGGACGGCTGCCTTGACTGTCGCCGTTGTGACCTATGCGGCTTGTGGCATCTACCAGTTCACCCCTTTAAAGAATAGATGCCTGGCCCAATGTCGGGCGCCGTTCTCTCTGCTATTAGAGTACGCATCGTGGCGTGGGCCACTTCGACACCTTCGGGTGGGTCTTCATCACGGTTTCTTTTGCCTAGGATGTTGCACGTTTCTGATGGCTTTACTGTTTGTTTTCGGTGTCATGAATATTGGGGCGATGCTCGTGCTGACCCTGGTCATTGCCACCGAGAAGATCTGGGCGAAAGGCGAAACTTTTTCCCGCGTCGTTGGCTTAGCATGCTTTGCGCTTGCTGTGGCCGTCATCTGGTTTCCGGAGCTGGCCCCTGGTCTGCTAACTGGAACTGGCATGAGCATAATGAGTAGATAAAGATTGTGGAGGTATGAGATGTCTGATTCATTTCCCTGGTTTCTTTCCGGCACCTATTACGAGGTGTGCAACTGTGAAGCGGTCTGCCCCTGCAGGGCGAATCGTGACATCCGTCGCTCGACCTACGAAAATTGCGATTTCGCCCTTTCCTGGCACATCGCTGACGGCCGCGGCGACATGATAGACCTGTCGGGCTTTTCGGTGGTGCTTGCCGGCACCTACCACCGGGCAGAACCTGCAAATCCACCGTCACACTGGCCGCCGTGGCGGGTCGTGCTTTACCTAGACGAGAACGCAAACTCAGAACAGCAAAAAGCTTTGACCGATATTTTCCTGGGTCGGGCTGGCGGAGATACGCTGCGCAACTTCGCCCATGCCATTGACGACGTATATGCGATAAGATTGGCTCGCATAAACCTGGATCATACGCCGAACCAGGAACGTATGAAAGCAGGTGAGTTTGTAACAGCACGCACCAGAGAACCGGCAGTCTCGGACGAGCCGGTATATTGCGGGATTCCCGGCACAGAGCAGCCAGGTCAGGAGATCGTCGCAGGACGGTTTAGAGTTGATGATGCACAACTTCAGTGGGAAATAACCGGTCGCTGCGGTTTCGCAAAAGTGTTCACTTATAGCTCGGAGGATTGAATCCTTAACTACGGCGCGTATTATATTTGAGCAGAACAAAGAACTCATGAGGGAGCCTTTGATAGCTTCCAAGTCACAGGTAAAAAGGTGCAGGTGACGGCCTCGGTCATTACTCGTTTCGAGGGAGGCCATAACGTAGAATCTTACGTTGAACAAGGCGGGCTGGGTATGATGCAACACTATGGGTTTGGACCATCTCCTTAGTAGCGGATTAGATCCCCACAGCATTGGCCTTTGTGTGTTATTGAAGACCGTCCTCCCAGTGGATAAGCTGTATCTTTTAGTGGTATAGGTATATTTCGTCTTACTGGCGCAAAAATCGTGGAACGTTGGGGTATCGTCGACACAATTAGTATGATGCATCAGATATATTTTCTTCCCTAGACAGATATTGCCGCCACCTGTGACTGTAATCGCAACCGCGCCTAATTTATAGCCGAGAAATACCAGATTGCTCACATAGTCACGGAGTGCCATTACGAGGATGAGCTCTATATAAAAGAAGAGTATTCTGTTGCCTTAGGTTTGGAGAGGAGACGTCTAAATGCTGTGCGTTTAGATTTCGCACCGCTGACTATCGAATAACCCGAATCATCTCTCGAATATCGATGCAAGATTCGTGATTTGCCGGGGGATAGCTTACGCGACGCTTGTGTATCTGGCCAGTACGCTCGATATGCCGATTGGCAATAGTATAGTTTCAACTGCTAAGGGAAATCACGAAACCAGTACCGGACATTAATAGTTAGCCTGTATTCCCTCCTGAAAGCAATTATGAACTGGTGTGTACACAGACGGAGACCGCAAAGTTGCGCATTACCATCCTGACTATCGGTTCGCGCGGCGATGTCCAACCATACCTGGCCCTCGCGGTTGGTCTGATGCGTTCAGGTCATACCGTCCGACTGGCATCCCACGCCATATTCGAAAACTTGATTCGTGACTGCGGCATTGATTTTGCCCTTGTCCGGTTCAACCCCCGCGATATCGTCAGTCATCCTGACGTTCAGAGGGCTAAATCCAATATCGTCAAGTTCGTTTTGACTGTCCGACGGATCATCGGACCACAGTACTTCGACGTGTTCGATGACTTCTGGCAGGCGAGCCAGGGTGCAGATGCGATCATAGCTTCACCTACGGCGAGTAATGCGTATGACTGTGCGCGGAGTTTGCGGGTGCCGCTTCTGATCGGCATGTTGCAGCCACTTATCCCCACTCGTGAGTTTCCTAGCTTCTTCATGCCACCCGTGCCAACTATCGGGAGAACGCTTAATAAGATCTCTCATCACTTGTTCAACCAAGTGCTATGGCAGAGCGTTCGAACTGAAGTCAATCGATGGCGTAGGGTAAGACTTGGCCTTCGTTCGGCAGCGTTTTTCGGGCCCTATAAACAGATGTACACAGCTAAGGTGCCATATATGGTCGCCTGCAGTCCGACCATCTTCCCGAAGCCTTCAGACTGGGAGGAATGGCATCACCTGACAGGATACTGGTTCCTCGAGAACCCGAGCGATGCCCGACCACCCCACGAAGTTCTGCAATTCCTGGAGTCGGGAAAGCCGCCAGTTTACGTCGGATTCGGCAGTATGAGCCAAGATCAACCTGAAAGGCTGACGCAAATCGTAATCGACGCCCTGGAGGAGTCGAACCAGCGGGGCATTTTGGCTAGCGGATGGGGCGGGCTGCAAGAGTCAGCTTTGCCCGATTCAATGCTGCTTGTTGAGGATGTCCCACACCGGTGGCTATTCGCTCGCCTGGCAGCGATTATCCACCACGGTGGAGCAGGAACGACTGCCGAAGGACTCCGATCTGGTATTCCGTCGATAGTGGTCCCCTTCGGGGGCGATCAGCATCACTGGGCCCGGATCTTAGTGAAAGCAGGAGTTTCTCCAGATGTGCCTTCAATTGACAAGCTCACGACGAGTTCGTTAGCCAAGGCGATCAAGATAGCGACGAGCGATCCTGACCTGCGGACGCGAGCAAGCTCGCTGGCAGAAGCCATTCGCGCCGAGGATGGTGTGTCAAGAGCTGTTGGGATTGTGAACGAGTATTTGACATGAGGCTATTAATCTGGCGGAATGCTGGTTAACCACTTACCGGAGCCGACTAATTCTCAATTCAAAGCCAATTCGTACAGAGCTCGATCATAGGCCCAAAATCGCTGCAACAAGATACTATTCGCCTGTAACTATCACGTGGACGAGAGCCTGATTGGACTATTCCGCTTACTCCTGTTTATGACTATGTCGATTTCGGAAGCTATCGCAATGATGTGCTTGTTAATCCGGCAGGTCGTCCAGCACCTGCTGCATATTCCTCTTATACTTCCCGAAGGCGTCACGACCCGTGTCGGTAAGGTGAATCATTGTTTGGGGTTTCTTTCCATTGAATCCTTTCTCGACGACAATGTAACCCGCCGTTTCGAGTTTGTTTAGGTGTGTGGAAAGGTTCCCCCAACTTAGACCGGTCTGATTCTTGAGGAAAACATAGTCAGCGCTCTCAACTACGTAAAGATAGACCAGGACCATCAATCTAGCGGGAGCGTGAATGATCTGATCGATGTCCGCAAGCGGGTGTGGCTCTTCCTGATTCGAGGCCATGACGGTCATTCGACTATCTCCCCTGTAGTTGGCGCATATGCGTCTATGGAGTGATTTCGAATGAGACCAATAAGCAGAACCAGGCCTATGATCATGATTAAACCTGACACGAATCCAAACGTTACTGGGTAACCATGGTGGGGGATTTTTAAGTATATGTACAGCGGTTCGCCGACCAGAGAAGCGAGAGCGATCAGCATCCCGTATAGATAGAGGCGAGAGAGGTTTAGAAAATAGCCTGCGACACTAAATCCAATCAAGTAATCAGAGAAAACCGCGCTGTGTGCACCCATCCAGGAACTGCATCAAATCTGTAGAACGAAAGAATGCCTAATATCAGGGCAATGGTGCATGCGAACATCATTGTTACATTGAATCTCATCATCCGAGACTTTCGCCACGATCCGTATTCAAATTCGCCAATTCTCGGCCTGACAACGTACTTCCTGATTATCCATAAGACAGAGTAGACGATCGCCCAGAAGGGTAGGAACACGGCCGAGCTCTAGAAGTCACCCAAGTAGGGACTTAGAAAAGGAGCGATTGCGAACATCAAGATGACAGAGCCTATAAAGATGTCGAGTAGACCCTCTTGGAAGGCAGACTTGAAAACGTTTCCCTCTACCTCTTTCAAGCTGATTTTCTGTGACATGATGATCTCCTTCAGCAGCATTGTTATTACTATTTCAAAGTACTTTGTATTTCAAAGCTCTTTGATTCATTGTGCCATAGAATTGTTCACGTGTCAAGCAAGCGCATTGACTCATAATAAATGTTACTAAGGCTCATATCGTTGCCTCAGAAAAAATGTTACTGTCGTCACTATGGACGAACTAAGGCAACATGTCATGAGCAAGAAAAGCAAAGATGAATTGGTCAAACGAAC
>JBARZW010000254.1:0-3198 GCA_049650305.1 Promineifilaceae bacterium (SeqCode) | reverse complement strand
ATTCCAAGTCCCACCTTGTTGACCCGCACTCATCCTCGATTCGATTTCCAGGTTGATCGAGCCTCATCAGTCATTAAGTTCAGTGTATGTTGATTTGGGGTGATATGTCACTACCCGGAAGGGTAATTCGGCGGGGTGATTGCTCTGTCTCGCCCAAACATTATTAATAGGAAAACTATCGGGTAAGTAGGATGAGAGCCCGTCTTCGCCCCAGCCTACTGGCCGGGGCGAAGAGGAGGGTGATCTTGCAGCCCAGCGCCTAGCCCCTGTTGAGATGGTTGAATAACCTGGAACATCGCACCAGGTTCGGCAGTAATGGAGGGATTATTCAGCTACGTCTGCAGTAACGTTTCGCTCATATCGGCATTTAATGGGAAATTGCGAGAGTCCTGGCGGATCCAATAAGGCATCTTTTCTCGGTCCTAAGTCTCGCTCGCAACGTCCGAAATGCGAAGGTTGTTCTGCCCTACTCTAACTGTTCGATAGTACTTAGATGGGGCAAGTGATGGTTTCAGAATTGTTTGGCGTAATCACTTGATCAATATTAGGATCACCCCTTTGGAAGAACCAATCGTCGAGGAACGATATCTCTAACGACCTTGAACTCAACATTCCCGCTCGATACTCCCCAGTTTTTTCAACACTCCATACTAGGAGTAATCACAAGCCAAGGCGCCAGCCCGTGGAGTCAGTTGAAGCAAGTGGTTAGCCATCGCCAAGACAGTCTTCGGTTGCGGTTGTTTGAACTAATAGCTTGGATATCAAAGTGTGGCCGTCACGGAGTGCTTGCGACAAAATTCTTCTTATCCTGCTTGCAGGTCATCTGGGCTACATTGCGACCCGCCATGTTCGCCGTAGGCACGCCACCGCCCTGCTTAACCCATTGCCCCGCCATACGGTAGTGATTATATTCTCTGCGCAACTGTTCAATCACCATCCTGGCTTCGGTCAACGTAGGAAAGATAGCTCGATTCAGCAGCTCGTCCCTCAGTTTGCCGTTGAAAGATTCAACCGAGTACCGTCAGGTGGGCAGCCAATTATGTCTTTTTGCCGCCTGACCCGGATTGGATCGGGGCAGGTTTGTAGAGGCAGCACGCATCCGAATAACCTCTTCCTAATCCGGCATCTGCCATTCGGATGACACTCCTTTTCAGATAGGCCTGTGAATGCACACGGCATTCCAGCACCTAACCTCAACCATACCAGGGATTTTCGTCCGGTTCGATCCGCAAGCCTTCTACCAATGTATTGAAGCCGCTGAACAGATCAACGACAGCCATGAGTTCGACGATGGCTTCGTCATCCAACCCCAATTTCTTCGCAGCGGCAGTATGGACCCACAGGCAGTAATCACAACCATTAACGGCCGATACAGCAACGGCGATTATCTCCTTGGACAAGCGGTCGAGCTTCCCTTCCTCTACCATGACTGCTTTGACTTTGTGCCAATTAGCCTCCAGATAACTTGGTTTGGCCGCCATCGTCTTGTAGATATTTGGAACAAAGTCTATCCCAAGTTGAGTCTTGATCTGCTCGTAGATTTCCTTGACCTGGCCGGTTGCTTCTTCCTCGGGAATCATTTCTACAGACGCCATTTAAACCCTCCTAGCATCCATCCTCAAAACCTCTGCCATCCTTCATCTTTTAGCACGTGATCATGTGCCGCCAGCTCTACTCATCGGAGCCACACTCAACAGCCCAGTATATCTATCAGTCATAATTTCGCAGCTCGCCACAACAATCAAGTCTCGTTTACCCTTCCAATAGCGGCGTTTGTAGGGTTGCCGCCCATGCTCGGACGGCGTCCCAGTTGCGGAAGTCCCCTGCTTCGTGCCGAATGATGAGCCGTACAAACAGCTTCTGAAAGAATTTAAGCTTGCTGTAATCCAGTTTACCGCCTCCGAAAGCGACGCTGACCGGCTTTACTCTGGGTGCTTTTTTCAGTATCTGGCCGAGAATTGCAGATGGATCGCCCTGTTTTTCCTTAAAACTCAGCTTGCCTTCAGTCTTTGGCGCTTGAGCTCGCAACAGGTCGAGGAAGATCGGCGTCCCATTCACTGTTTGCTCGTTAATCTTGGTCAGATTCAAGCAGGAGATGTAATAGGCAACCGGTCTTTGGCTCAGGACCTCCTCATTTTCCTGAATGAACTTGATGGCCATCGAATGCCATCCCGTGATCATAGGTCCAGCCACAAGCATCGCATCATAAGTGCTGAGGTCTGTCACGTCCGTCACTTGGCGCACATCCACCTGCGTCCCCGATTTGCCCAATTCTCGCCCGATGAAATCAGCCACTTCTGCAGTTGATCCGGCATTCGTGGAGTACGCAACCAATACTTTTTTCGTCATCTTATCCTCCTCGCTTGAATGCTAATGACCTGTAGGTGCAGTCATCCAGATAGCCCATGAAATTGATTTCGTAGCACTAAGAAGAATTATACTCAGTGTATTTCCGTTTGGTACGATCTGTCATTACCCATAAGGGTAATATAACAGAGTGATTGTACTAGATCACCCAGAGATTATTATCACGAAAACTAACGGGTAGGTACGATGAGAGACTGTCGTCGCGTCAGCCTTTCGGCAAAGGCGGCAGCATTTTCGTTGCGGGCTACGATGATACGATTGGGTAGTACGTGGCCTCGGCGACCGTGTCACGGTGCTGCTCGTCGGCCAGATCCCGTTTTCTTTGAGTAAAAAGAACCAGCATCGTCGCCGATACAAGCAGCGCGCCTGAAATCAGAAACACGCCTTGCGGTGGTAGGGATCGACTGGCAGTTACGGCCAGCAGTGGACCCACTACGCTGCCAAACGAGCCGACCGAGCCCTTGATCCCCATGACTCGCGACCTGTGCTGCTCTGGCGTGATATCCAGGAAAAATGCGCCCAAGGCAGGCGATACGAGAGCCTCTCCCAGCCCGGCGACGATATAGGACAGCGTGATTAGCTGGTAGGACGTGGTGAGCATCATGCCCACGTACTGTGCCGAATGCAGGAGTAGTCCCACCATGATTATTGACAACCGGCCAAACCTATCACTCGATCTGCCGAGCAAT
Organism: Promineifilaceae bacterium (SeqCode); assembly: GCA_049650305.1. Taxonomy (GTDB): domain Bacteria; phylum Chloroflexota; class Anaerolineae; order Promineifilales; family Promineifilaceae; genus UBA11865. The sequence goes on along the minus strand of JBARZW010000254.1, from coordinate 142 downwards.
GTTTGGCCGAGCAATGAGGCTACACCATAGCCGCTCATTGCCAGGCCAAACCGGGCAGATGTCCAGCCAAGATCGTCGTAGATGTAGAACATCAGCTTTGGCTCTGCGAAGGTCCAGGCAAAGATCATGATGAAACTGATAG
>JBARZW010000253.1:0-9732 GCA_049650305.1 Promineifilaceae bacterium (SeqCode) | reverse complement strand
CCGTAAGGCAACAGGCCGGCTAAACTTCCTCTGCCGGCCATCCTGTATCGCCCTGAGTTATAGATAATGATCAGGTCGACACCGCCTTTCTCAGCGAATTTGGCCGAGATGCCGGTACCCGCCCCAGCACCTATGATGGGCTTTCCTTCGGCAACATTCTGGTTCAAGCGCTTAAGCGCTTCATCTCTGGGGATAAAAGGCATTTTCGTAATCCTCTTTCAAATTTATCTCCGGACAACGGCCCTTTGGTTTACGCGGAGCAATCACGCTTCTAGCTCAAGAACTGCAACAACTTACTGGCGGCGGCATCGGCGAAAGCGTCGTCGTTGATGTTGTTGTCCATTTCGTAGACCTTGATGCCCGGATTGGCGTGTTTCTTAATCGCTTCAAATAGTGCTGTATTAGCCTCAGGCCACCAGAATTCACCTCCCGGTGAATCGAGCATGGAAACCCCTTGGAGAGGTAGGAAGAAGGCCACCGGGGCCGAGGCCTGGTTAGCTTTTTCGGCCAGAATACGACCAAGTTCAGCATTCTCTTCAGGCGTCGTACGCATCAAGGTGACGTTCGGCGTCCATTCGTAAAACTTGCGACTATCGTGCTTTGCCGGAACGCTATCGCGCGCCCAAAAGTTGACCATATCAAGACAGCCAGGTGCGATAACCTGGGGTATGGTCATGGCGGAGGCCGCGTCAAGTCTATCTGGTCCAGCTGAAAGAACGCCGCCGACCAGTTCGTCGGCCCATTCTGTTGTCGTCAGGTCAAGAGATCCGAGGAAATACCCTTCATAGATCAGATTTTCCATCGTCCTCCCGCCATTTCCGGTGGCGTGGAAAACCAGGACTTCGTATCCCTTTCCTTCTAGTACTTCGCGACATCTGTCTACCAACTTTGTCGTGTTGCCAAACATGGAGGCGGCGATAAGTGGTTTTTCCTCGAACTCTGGAGCCGCCGTTTCGACCATCCCAATGACAGCGCCGACGGCGTTGGCGTAGATCCTGGAGCTGATTCGATTGACGCCGGCGACATCTACGACTGAAGGAATCATAACCACGTCTTTAGTGCCGACATAAGCTCCAACATCGGATCCCGCGAGGGTGCTAACCTGCACTTTTGGAATACCAACCGGTAAAACCCTCATCCCAGCAGTGCCTATTACCGTGCCCGCTGATCCACCCATGCCGAAAACGCCATCGACCTTATCGCGTTGGAATAGATCGTCGATAATCGCTGCAATGCCCTTTGTCATAGAGACGATGGCATCACCTCGATCAGCTCGAGCCCGTAATTCCACCAAACTGGTACCCGCTGCTTCAGCTACTTTACTCGCCGGAATGTCTGGCTCGAAAGCTGGCTCGCCGACGACGCCTACGTCGATGACGAGAGCCTTGTGACCGGCAGCCTCGATGGCAGTTTTCACAAAAGCGAAGTCACTTCCTTTTGTATCGAGCGCACCGATAACAACAATCGTCTTAGTCATTAAATCACTTACAGAATCCGCGCTAAAATGAAACGGATGGATAACCAGTCTGAAGGAGCGTCAACCGACCAATTTACGAAGGAAGGCCAGACCATCCTCGGCCAGGGCATCCTGGCTGTCGGCTAATGGACGCCATATCGCGGCCGCTCGTGCGATCGTCTTCACTTTGGCCGTGAACGATTCGATGACGACCGGTCCATCGTAGTTGATATCCTTCAGAGCTTGGCCGATTTCTCCCCAAGTCACATTTCCTGAACCAGGCGCACCGCGATCATTCTCGCAGGCATGAAGGTGGATCAGATGTGGGCCTGCGGCTCGAATCGCATCTCCGGCCGATTTCTCTTCAATATTCATGTGAAATGTATCGAGCATGATTTGACAAGATGGGTGATCGACCCGATCGACCACCTCGATCACCTGGGCAGCCAGGTTGATGAAGCTCGTCTCGAAACGATTTAATGGCTCCACACCGAGTAGAACACCGCGCTCTCCAGCGTAGGCAGCCAATTCTTTTAGGTTCTCGACCAGTAAGTCCAGGTTTTCAGCCCTTTCCTCCGGTGTAGACTGCCAGGTACGGCCGACGGCCGAGTAGATGGGACCGACCACATTCGTCGCTCCAAGAGCTTTGGTCGCGTCTATGCTGTCGCGAACGTAGGCCATGCCATTAGCCCGGACCTCGGGATCTTCGTGGATCAAATCTCGGTCAGGCCCCATGGCCACGCAGGTGCTAACGCCAAGTCCATGATCGTTAAGGAGAGTATTCGTAGCCTTGTAATCGAAGCCGCCGATATCTTCAAGGGGGAACTCAATCCAGTCAAAGCCCATCTTCGCCACCTTGGGGACGAGTTTTTGCACCTCATCTGTCGTCAATGGTGACGTCCATACCCAGGTATTTACTCCTATCTTCATCAAAAACGCTCCTTCGGTTGTCGCCGGTAACGATTGTCTAAGGAAACAGTGTCCCAGCGCTTTATTTAGTTAGTTGACCACGTCTCTGGTCGATAATGACTCCTGAAACGATAAGAAATCTAGCTTATCTAGCTTATCTAGCTTATCAATCTTTTCAGATACGATTCTTCTCGTCGTCGAAAAAGTGAAGGCGCTCGCGGACGATGTCAAAACGAAGGTCATCTCCCATACGCCAGGTTGACATGCCGGATAGCGTGCTGAGAAAGGTCTGCTCTCCACTTTGAATATGAACGACCGTTTCAACTCCCAGGGGCTCGGTTAACGCAACCCGCCCGACGAACTCGCCATCGCTATGAGGGCAGACATCCTCAGGCCGGACACCTAGCAGGCATTTAGCGGGCATAGCCTGGTTCTGTTCGTCCAGTGGTATTCGAACTTCACTTTCCTTTATCTGAATTTCGCCGTTGGTGACTTCTGCATCCATCAGGTTGATGCGCGGTGTGCCCACCAGTTGCGAAACAAAAACCGTCGCCGGTCGATCGTAAATATCTCTTGGGGTTCCAATTTGAACGATATGGCCCTCATTGAGGACGGCGATCCGGTCAGCCATGGTCAACGCCTCAACCTGATCATGGGTCACGAAGAGAGTCGTGCTGCCTTGCGTCTTCTGGATATGTTGGAGCTCAACGCGTAAGGCCTCCCGTAACTTCGCATCCAAGTTCGAGAGAGGCTCGTCCATGAGAAAAACACGAGGGTGGCGTACAATAGCCCGGCCTATAGATACTCGCTGCATCTCACCTCCGGAAAGGTGCCCGGTCTTGCGGTCGAGGAGGTGACTGATCCTCAGGATTTCAGCCGTCTCGGACACGTGTTGTTTGATCTGCAGCTCAGGCATCTTCCGCATGGGTGATCGTAGCGGAAAGGCGAGATTGTCGTACACGGTCATGGTCGGATACAGGGAATACTGCTGAAATACGAAAGCTGTATCCCTATCGGCTGGCGTGGTTTCGTCGACAGACTCGCCATCAAATATCACACTCCCGTGATCCTGCTTTGTAAGCCCAGAAATCACGCGCAGCGTGGTCGTCTTTCCCGCCCCGGTCGGTCCCAGCAGAACAAAGAATTCACCGTCCTTGACGTCGAAGGAGACATCCTCTAGCGCAGTGACGTATCTAAACTTTTTGGTTATCCCCCTGACTTCAACATCAGCCATTTTGTTCCTCCGGCCGAAGCGCCTTTTCCGTCTCGTGGTCAAAAAACCGGACCATCGCCGGATCTATATCAAACTGGAAATTCTCTCCAATGGCATGGTGCCCACCTCGACCTGCCCGGGCATGGATCACCGTTTCGGGAGTATCTGGGTCCAGGGCCAGGTGCAGCATCATAAATGGGCCGTGTAGATCGCTGGCGTAAACCTCGGCATTGATCTGGCCCTTACCACTCAGGACGGCTCCTTCCGGCCGGAATCCCAGGATAAACTGGTCGCCCCTAGGATGGCTGGCAAGCGTTTTCTTCCAGCGATCCGGTACTCTATACTTGTTATCTGCTGGAAGATACAGGATGCCGTCTTCGTAACGACCCGTGATCAAATTCATCCCTGGGCTACCGATAAATCGGGCCACGAATACATTTGCCGGGTCGTAATAGACTTCATAGGGAGTTCCGATCTGCTGCACAACGGCGTCGGACATGACGACGATGCGATCGCCCATCGCCATAGCCTCAATCTGATCGTGGGTCACGTAAACAGTTGTCGCCCCCTGTGTAATGTGGAGGCGTTTTATCTCGGCTCGCATCGTCTCCCTGAAGTCGGCATCCAGGGCGCCGATAGGTTCATCCATAAGGAAGGCTTCTGGCCTTCGAACCAGTGCTCTGGCCAGGGCTACCCTCTGTTGGTCGCCCCCACTTAGGGTGTGGGGACGCCGGTTGAGGAGGTGCTGAATCTGCAACAGATCAACCACCTCCATCAAGCGCTCTTGAATGACTTGTCTGGATTCCTTTTGCGCTTCGAGGGGAAAGGTGATGTTCTTATGAACGGAGATGTGTGGGTAAAGTGCGTATAACTGGAAGACGAAAGCGATGTCCCTGTCACTTGGATGGTGCCAGGTAACATCCCGGCCGTCTACCAGGATTTGTCCCCCTGTCACCGACTCCAAACCTGAAATCATTCTCAGAGTGGTCGTCTTGCCGCAGCCAGATGGACCGAGGAGGACGACGAATTCGCCGTCATTGACGGTCAAGTCCATCGGCTGGACCGCCTGGAAATCGCCGAATTTCTTCTCTACTTTTTGCAGTTCTATTGTCGCCATAATGATATTACTCAGTTTGATTCATTAGGTCCGACCCAATAGGATTGACAACCGTTGGGTCCCATGAGCCAGATATCTCTTGGAATCTATTGACGAATTGCCCCGAAAGTGACGCCCCTGAGGAGGTGGCGTCTCAAGGCGAAGACGATGATGATCACCGGTATCAGAAACGCCAGCGTACCGGCCGCGATAGCCGACCATTCGATACCACCACGCCCTAGCATGGTGGCTATTGCCGGAGGTGCAGTTCGGGCATTCTCGCTGGTCATAAGGAGAGCAAAGGCGTACTCATTCCAGGAAAATATCATGGCGAAAACTGTCGTGGCCGCGATGCCGGTCGTCGCCTGGGGAAGGACAATTTTGAAAAAGGATTGCCATCTACTATAGCCATCCACCATCGCCGCTTCCTCGTATTCCACTGGTATCTCGTCAATGAACCCTTTCAACAACCAGGTCGTCAAGGACAGATTAAACACCGTATACAGAAGTATCATGCCCACATGGCTGTCGTGCAGACCGAGCTGCCGGAACATGAGAAATAGCGGAACGGCCACGACAACCGCCGGCAACATTCGGGTGCTCAATATAAAAAAGAGCAGATCCCCCTTCCCCGGGATGTCAAACCGGCTAAAGGCGTAGGCCGCGAAAAGACCGAGGGTGACCGAGAAAAAAGTTGAGCCACCGGCGATGATCAGCGAGTTCAATAACCGCCTTGAAAAATCGCTAGGCCCGTTTATTCTCTGACCCGCATTTAGCGCAATCCGGCCAAATAAACCAAGCTCATCCGCGTTTGCCTTCGCTTCGACGAGAGCATCTTGCGATAGTTGGGAGCGCTCAGTAAACAGGAAAACAAATCCTTCCAGCGTCGGTTCGAAAAATAGCTTTGGTGGAACTGATACGACGTCCGAACGAGATTTAAAGGCTGTAATACCCATGACAAAGACGGGTATTAGCATGATGAGGGTCGCCAGCACAACAAGTGCCGCTCGGACACCTCTGAAGAGTCTAGCCCTGGGGTTGGCTTTGTCTACCCGAATGGATTCATTAACCGGGTTTCGTGGTCCGGTTTCTTCAAAACTAGGCATTTCTAATCCTCTCCCCTCATCTTATTGAGATAACGGATATAGAGATTACTAACCGCGATTACGATAATGAGGACGATGTATGCTAAAGCACTGGCTCTCCCCGTACGCCACTGGCCAAGGAATGCCATGCGATAGAGCTGGACGCCGATCACTTCCGTCTGGGTGCCAGGACCGCCGCTCGTCAAGCCCATGACCAGATCGAAAGATTTGTTGATCGCTTCGATGGTCCGGAAAAGGATTGCGATGAGAACCAGAGGCGCTACCTGCGGCACGGTGATGCGCCAAAATTGGAACCAGGAACTGGCCCGATCGATGGCCGCCGCCTCGTAAAGATACTCTGGAATAGCCTTCAGACCAGACAAGATGAGCAGCATAACGAAGGGAGTCCACATCCAGACGTCGACCAGAATCACAGACCACAGGGCAAGGTCAGGCACGATTTCACCCGCAAACCTGCTGGCCAGCATATCCGGTCCGGTGGAGGCGTTTGTAAAGCCAAGAAGATAATTAAAATAACCAAAGGTGGGGTTGTATATAAGCTTCCAGAATAGACCAACCACAACCGGCGAGAGCAACATGGGAACCAGGATCAGGGTAGTAACGATGCCGCTGCCGGTGAAAGATTCCTTGATCATCAAGGCCAGGGCAAACCCCAAGATAAGCTCCAACCCAACTGAGAAAAGTACGAATTTCCCGGTCGTCGAGAAGAATCCCCACATCTTCTCATCACCTAAAATACGCCCGAAATTCTCGAATGCAACCCAGACCGGGGCCTTATTGGCGATAGCCGAGTAGTCGGTGAAGCTCAGATAAAGGCTATACATCAGGGGAAAGAGGTTGATAGCGATGAGCAAGATCAGGGTCGGCCAGATGAACAAGTTGCGGATGGATACGTCACTTAGGGTCCGGCGCTTCCGTTTGGGTTCACCTTCAGAAGCAGTTTCAACTTGTGTACTTACTTGAGTTGACATAATTATCTCTTCAATACCTGATCAAGGAGGGATAGCTCTCCAGAGATTTAAGACCTAAGGTGTGACTAGGCTTAACTACCGGTGCGAAGCTTTCGAATACACAGAATGGCAATCGGTCAGCGCCAACAAATGGGGAGGTAGCAGGCGCTACCTCCCCACCTAACGAACATCAAGAAGGGATTCTTACTCGGTAATCAATCCGGCATCCCGGAGAATCTCATCATGCTGATTGGCGATGTTGTCCATCGCCTCTTGGGCAGTACCTTGGCCAGCAACGATGAAGTTACCAAGCTCTTGCTGAGTAACTGTCAACAACTCTGCGTAGACTGGAACATTCCAGAAATCCATGACGAATCCCATCGTCTCGGCGAATGCCGGGTTGAAGGGTGTCGCATCGAGGAATTCCTGGGTAGCTAGCACATTTTCGTTGCATGTATAGCCGCCAAGACGAGCCCATTCGGCCTGAATATCCTCTTGAGCGAACCAGCGGATGAAGTCCTCAGACGCTGCTTTATGGTCATCATCAATGTAGCTGATGATGCTCATCCCCTGGCCTCCAAGGGCGGCATGTTGGTCACCACCAGGGCCGGCCGGGTTCACGAAGTAACCTATGTCGGCAGCATACGGATTGACATCAGGATTCACCAAGGCGGGCAGGAAAGCGAAGTAATTCATGATCATCGCTGCTTGGCCGCTGATCATGGCATCGTTTGTCTCTGCAAAGAAAGCATCGCTTAAGCCGGGTACCTGGCAGCATTCATAGAGATCTTGGTAGAACTGGACTGATTCCACTGCTTCAGGCGAATTGACGACGCCTAGGACATTGTTGTTTTCGTCCTTCCAGTCCGCGCCCCATGAGAACATGGTGTTCTCGACGCCCATGGTGATGGCATCGTAGGCCATCTGGGTGTAAATAGCAACGCCATAGAGTCCATCGTCTGGTTGAGTGAAGAAGTTGGCCGCGTCCATGAGCTCTTCATAGGTCCCGGGAACGTCAAGCGGATAGCCGTACTCGGCCTCAAAGGCCGCCATATTGTCCGGATCCTCAAACAGGTCTTTCCGATAGGCCCAACCGTCCGCATCACCTTCCGTTGGGAATCCCCAGTACTCGCCTGAACCAGTTGGGTATTCGCCGTAGTAGGTTAGGGTTGCATCGGTGACAGTATCAGCGATTCCTTCCCCTACCATAAAGTCGGTCATGTTTACGTAGTGACCCTGGGTTGCACCCTGGCCCAGCCACTGGCTATCACCGACGACCATATCATAAGCATCGCCACCTGCGGCCATCTCTATGGACCAGACATTTCCGAATGAACCCCAAGGCTCCTGGATGATGTTAACCGCTATGCCGGTTTCCGCCTCATACTTGTTGCCGATTTCCTGCAGGTAGTCGGCCGGATCCCATTGGGCCCAGAGGATATTCAGTTCAGAAACGGCCATCTCTTCTGCCACTTCCTCTTCCGCAGCTGTCTCTTCAGCAGCTGTCTCTTCAGCCGCACTTTCCTCGGTGGGTTCTTCATCATCACCACCGCAAGCCACTAGGGCTAAGGCGAGAATGAGCAGTAGCGTTAAAAACAATTTCTTATACATACGTAAATCTCCTTCTATTTTCCTCTTCTTCGATCCATCAATATCAGCGAACTGTTGACGATCAATTACTTTGAACATTTTCCTGCTCGTTAGGCATCACCTCCTGTTGATCGGTTCCTCAATGACCATATAACCTATCCATAACTAAGACGCGAGAAAAGGCTTTCTCTCAACGTTTCAATGTGAGTTCTAGTGGCATCGGATGCGGTCTTTCCATCTCGATTGGCGATTGAATTAACGATTGCCCGGTGCTCGGCGGTACAGGCTCGCAGCCGGGCAGGATTCGTCTGGGAATCGATATTTGCTAGGTGATGGGCGCGATTGCGCATTTGGGTGACGATCTCGCCCAACAGTTGGTTCGGACACGATTCACCTAGAATTTCATGAAAACGAGTATCAGCCCTTGACCAACTTGTCTGCTCCTCATGATCGCAGGCTTCTTCCATATCACGGACGGCTCCGACCAATCTTTCTATCTCAATAGCAGAAAGCGCCTCTGTGGTCAACCGGACCAGTTCCGGCTCAAGCATAAGTCGAATATGGACCACGTCCAATATCGCGCGAACAGAATGTACAGCAACTGTAATAGCCCGACCTGGAATAACATGGACCAAACCTTCCTGGGCTAATTGTCGCAAGGCTTCCCTTACCGGCGTCCGGCTGATGCCCAGGGATTCGGAGAGACGCGTCTCTGAGAGTACTTGACCTGGCTCAAGATCGGCGTGTTGTAAGGCATCTTTGAGCCGTTCGTAGGCGATCTCACGTCTCAGTAGCGATGAGTCTTGGGTCAATTTGGTTGGTTGGCTGGCGAGATAGAGTTCTAATTTGTCCATTCAACCGTTGGCAGCAACAGGAACGAGTGCGAAATACAGCCTGTATACGGCGTGTATATGAAAATTATACTAACCGTATACTTGGGAGTCAATGAAGGGCGAGGACGTTTGAGCCTGATCTAAGCATATATGATTGTTTGAAGACCATTTAGTGACTTTTGTCATCCCTTGTTTGTGACAATCATCATAGGAACATCGAGTTACAACCGGGCCAGGCTCATGTCATTTGTCGCCTGAGTCGATTAGGCCCAAAACATCTCGCCAGGTCTCTCGGCTATATTGGCTTCCTGGAGGGTCGAAACGGCTTTCCGTAGTCCCTCGTCGGCCGACATGAGGCCATCTTCGTGTTCGATAGAAATCACATGATCGTAGCCGATCAGGCACAAGGAACTGGCGATATCCTTCCAGGTCTTAACACCATGCCCATAGCCGATCGATCTAAATGTCCAGGCCCGGTCAGGAATACGATCGTAAGGCTTATGATCGTTGCATCCGTTGATCGCGATATTGTATTCGTCAAGGTAGCTGTCTTTTCCGTGGACGTGGACTATCGCGTCA
>JBARZW010000252.1:0-6919 GCA_049650305.1 Promineifilaceae bacterium (SeqCode) | reverse complement strand
CGACGGGTACGCCGATCAGTCAAGCTCCCTCTTCGCTCCGGCTATCCTAAACTCATCGCCCAAGGTAAGTTTCAGGATCTCTAACTTTTCACCAGGCAGCTTTAGATTTGATTCGGCGATCAGCTTGTTGAGCTCTTCGATCTCCACTCCCCATTGATCGAGATGGTGGCACCACCGTTGCAACAAGTCGTTTTGCTGCATTGTGCTGCGGGGCGCCTGGAGATCGACTTCATAGCGCAGCCAGGTTTGTCGCATTAATTTCAGCAGTTTTTCGATCTGGTCAAGTATCGCCTTTCTCTCGGCGATCCAGGGCAGCGTATAATCATTGTTCTTTAGCAATTAATGGGCCAGGTCTGCGTCGCCGGCGAAGGGAATTGTCGATAGCACCAGCGGCCGGCCGTGCCCGGGCAAATTATCAAAGGCCCAATCGCGCATGACCTCTTTGATCAGCTCGTCAACAAGGGCGGGCCATTGCCGTCGGGTTTGGGAGCGGTCCTCTGGATGCCCCTTATTGATGTCATCGACTCCCGATGGCACTTTATTATTCATTGAACCTTGCGGCGGACGATAAACTCCGGCTTAGTTCAACGAAAACGGGCCCTGGTCCGTAACCCGCTGCTCGACCATCATCTTTAGGAAGGCGACCTCGCGCCGATAATGCCGGCGTAGGTCATCCAACAGCTCGTTTGCTGACACGGCGGCCAGGAATGCTTGTTTCTGATTCGACGGTATGCGCAGTAATGTCGCCGCCATATAAGCAAAAGGGATTGGATCCTCGGGTAATTGCAGGGGGTCGAAATCAGAACCCTCGATCCTGGATAACTCATCCATGTAGCGGATAACCCATGGCCAAAGTTTGCTAGCGGCGGCATCGGTTCCCGGGGCATCGCCCGCTAGAGGATAGTTCATGGCATCTCCAACCAGGTAGGGCAGATCACGATTGAGGGACAGGATCCGGAATCGCCGTCGACCAATGGCCCCGATGTTCATGCGCCCTTGACCAAGCCGTTCTACCTGAGTGATTCTGGCGGTACACCCCACCAAATGTGGCTCGGCAAGTGGCCCTAAGGCCTCAACCCCTTCTTTTATCAGCACGACCCCGAAAGGTTGCCGTCGCTCAAGAGAAAGGCCTATCATTATTTTGTAGCGATCCTCAAAAACATGGAGAGACAGAGGCATGCCGGGAAATAGAACGGTGTCCAGGGGAAATAGGGGTAGATCATACATTGCCATCATTATAGCAGAGTTCGGCCGGATACTGGTCCCTGGTCGTGCTGGGTGCGGAATAGGGGATGCCTTGAGTAAGGTTTATTGATCTATCGAAGGGATGTACTATTCCTGTCAGGTCTACTACCCAGGTCGACTCTATAAATTAATGTATAGAAGATCACCCTCATCGCTTCCTAAACCGTTATACTCGTGATCTATTTTTAGTTGGGTAACACCTTCTGGGCTTGTAATCGTTCTCTTGCGATTGGCCATGATCACGGGAGAACTGTTTTAGATGGAATAATTACTTCAGATTAGGAGAAACGCCGTGATAGGATTGAAGCAGGCATTAGCAATCATGGTGGCGATCGTGCTGCTGGTTGCGTGCCGGAACGGCCAAGACAAACAGGGTGAAGAGGATTCCCATACCCCTACTGCCGAGATAGTTGGTTCGGAATCCAACGACCCATTATCTACAGTATCTGAAGCGGCGTCTGAGACGGGCCCTCAGAAGGGCTTTGAGACGGGCCCTCAGACGGGCTTTGAGACGGGCTCTCAGACAGGGTCTCCGCCGGGGTCAGAATCCTCAGATTCCGGACAAGACCTGGATCAGGCACCTGAAACTAAGACCGATGAAACTCCGGCACAGCCCGAAGAGGTGATCGTTGAAGCTGCCGACGGCTTGTCTCTCGTTAGCACCTTCTATCCAGGGGCCGGACAAGGGCCGAGACCTGGCGTGATTCTACTCCACATGAACGGCCGGCAGCGCCAGGATTGGGACGCTTTCGGCCGCATGTTGGCCGAGCAAGGTTACGCTGCCTTGACGACCGACATGCGAGGTCATGGCGAGACTGGTGGCCAACGCGACTGGGATCTGGCGGCGGATGATCTTCTGCGGATTAGAGACTATTTTATCGGGAGAGAGGAGGTGGATGAATCACGTACGGCCGTTGTCGGGGCCAGTATCGGGGCTAACATGGCCTTGGTGATCGGCGAGGAGATACCGGATATCCAAGGTGTAGCCCTGCTCTCCCCGGGCCGTGACTACTTTGGCGTTACAACTGAGGACCGTGTCTTGGAATACGGTGAGCGACCGTTGCTTCTCGTCGCTAGCGAGGAAGATACGGAATCGGCCATCACCGCCCGATCCTTATCTGAACTAGCTCTTGGCGATGTTCAATTGGAGATGAACGAGGGAGCTGGTCATGGCACCAATATCTTTGCAGCACGCCCCGAACTAAGCGAGGTAATCATCGATTGGCTTGATCAACATGTAGGGGACAGAGACCAGCTTGAGAGCGCCGGGCAGGATGCTGGCCTTCCTGCACCTTCACTATTCGACTTGAGCTGGGACGACCGGGCCATATTCAGGGATGGCCTCGTCACGGCCGAAGCAGGCGTCCTCGACCAATTGCCGGGAGCCCCCCTTTATCACATGGACCTGGCCATCTCGCCCGATCTATTATCTGTAGCCGGCCGGTTGGAATCGCTTTACACAAACCAGGAAGATGCGGATTTAGATGAGATCTATTTTCATCTCTACCCCAATCTTTTAGGCGGCCGCACTTCCATATCAGCGTTAACGGTCAGTGGCCATCGTGTCGACCCTGAATACCGATTCAACCAGTCCGTTTTGCGAGTGCCCCTGGATTCTCCCCTTGCCCCAGGCGAACAGGCGGTGATCGCGATGGAGTTCCTGGTGGATGTACCCTCAGAAGGTGGCAGCAATTACGGCGTCTTCGCCACCATAGACGAAGTCATGGCCCTGGCCCACTTCTTTCCCCAGATCGCCGTGTACGATGACCAAGGATGGAATATCGACGTACCACCGCCAAATGCCGACGTAACCTACGCCGATACGGCCTTTTATGTAGTACGGGTGACGGCTCCAGCCGAACAGGTGCTGGTTGCCTCGGGGATTGAGGTAGATCGCCAGGATTTCGGTGACAGCCAGGTGACGACCTTCGCCGCCGGCCCTGTGAGGGATTTCTATATGGCCAGTAGCGATGGTTATACAGTGACCAGCAGGCAGGTGGGCGAGACCACGATCAACAGCTATGGTTTTCCCGAATTTGCGGAACACAACACCTTGGCCCTTGTGTACGCCGCCGGGGCCATGGAGAGTTTCAATGAGCGATTTGGTCTCTACCCCTTCACCGAATTTGATATCGCACCCACACCAAATCTGGCCTTGGCCGTAGAGTATCCCGGTGCTGTTGTCATACGCTCCGCCCTGTATAGCCCGTTGGCAACGCTTGGGGACGTGCCCGCGACAGTGTACCTTGAAGGCTCGGTAGCCCACGAGGTCGGGCACCAGTGGTTTTATGGCGTCCTCGGGAACGACCAGATCGACGAGCCCTGGCTCGACGAGTCCCTCACCCAGCACGTCACCTACCTTTATTTCGTGGATACCTATGGCGAGGAGAATGCTGAACCATTCCGGCAATCTTTCCACGGCCGCTGGGATCGCGTCGACCGGGCCGACATTCCGGTCGGTTTGCCAGCTGGAGACTACTCCGGCGCCGAATACGGGGCCATCGTCTACGGCCGGGGTCCGCTTTTCTTCGACGCCCTGAAGGCTGAAATGGGAGAGCAGGTGTTTGATGCGTTTCTGCGTGATTACTACCAGCAAAACAAGTGGGGCATAGCCACGGGCCGCGAATTTAAAGCCCTGGCAGAGCAGCACTGCAGTTGTGATCTGACTCCTCTATTTGCCCAATGGATTGGCGACCTGTAGTATTGGCAGGCGCTCCAGCGCAGGACTTATCCAGATAGTGATTATCAATAATGGTCGGCTCGGGATTCACCGAAATAACTCGCAGCAACACTATAGTGACTCCCCGATGTTTCCTGGTCCCTGTTGAAAGAGAAGGCCTTCGACTATCTGGCACCAGGAACACCTGCCGGGGAAGATATTGACTAGCATAGACTGACCAAGGATCTTTTTGACCGATTGTGCGCTTCTTACCTGATACACGAAGCAGATATTATTTGCTGTTTTCCTTGCTCCGCCGGCCATCATTGCGCCAGTCCCTGGGCATTCTGGCTATTTTCATCCTGTCGCTGGCATCGGCCGTTGGAATGGTCCAGGCCAAACAAATTGAACGGGATGATGACGCCTATATCATCGCAGGCCGACTCCTCGACAAACAGGATCAACCCGTAGTAGGTGGCAGGGTCACCGCCGGGATACCCGGCGAAGAGGAGCCTTTAGAGGAGACGGAAAGCCAGGAAGATGGCAATTGGGCACTGATGCTCGACGAGCAGCCCGAAATACACTTGGAGATCACTATTGTTCGCCCCCATTTTGAGCCAGAGACGTTTGTTCTAGGTCCGGAGGATATGGGCGAACTACTTGATACCGGAACTTTGGGCATCGGTGAATTAACGCTAAAACGCCAGATAACCCCCGGATTTTTTGCAGCGACGATCATCTTTATCGCCGTGCTACTTATCATCGCCTTCGAGAAGATGCATAGCACGACGGCCGCTCTTTTCGGCGTGTCGGCTGTATTCCTGCTGACTTTCATCGCGGTCGCCTTCTATCCATCTCTGTATATCATCAACTTCGAACGCGCGTTGACCTACATCAATTGGGAGGTGATCTTCCTGGTTATGGCCATGATGATCGTCGTCGTTGTGATAGAGGGGACGGGCATATTCCAATGGACGGCCTTTCAGGCTTACCGTTTGAGCAGGGGCAAGACCTGGCTCCTGGTCTTGATCCTGATGGCTGTGACGGCTATAGCCTCCGCCCTCCTGGATAATTTCACCACCATGCTATTGATGACGCCAATCAGCCTTCAGATAGCCTTGGCCATTGGCATAAATCCTCTGGCCCTCATCATCCCCGAGGTACTGGCCTCAAACGTCGGCGGTATTAGCACGCTCATCGGAACACCTACCAATATTTTGATAGGTGCTCATGCGGGGATATCCTTTACCGATTTCCTGGTCAACCAGACCGTAGGTGTGGTCGCTGCTTTGGTGGTCATGGCCGCCTACGTCTTGTGGCATTATCGCCACGAATTGGGCAAACAGGGTGAAGGCATTTCTCCACGTCTGTATGAAATGCTCGAAGAAAACGCCAAGATTGATAACCCCGACGCGCTGCGAAAATCAGGCATTATCTTCGTCCTGATCCTGGTCGGTTTCGTCGTAGGCGAACAGTTTCATGTAGTGCCGGCCGTGCCCGCCCTCATTGGAGCGACGGCCTTGCTCGTCTGGTTGAAGCCCGATGTGCAGCGGATGATACTGGCAGTCGATTGGACCACCCTGGTATTTTTCATGGCCTTGTTTATGGTCGTCGGGGCGATTCAAGAAGTGGGGCTCATCAGTTTTATCGCAGAAGGCATCAGTCGATTTGTCGGCCAGAGCCTACCATTGGCCATGTTTGTCATGGTTTTCGGCGTGGGCACCCTCTCGGTGGTAATAGCCAACATCCCTCTAGCCGCATCCATGTTGCCAGTGGCCGATTTTTTAACCCTGACTATCACTGGCGCCGACAGCAAGGCTCTTTACTATGCCTTGTCAATGGGCGCGGCAATGGGCGGTAATGGTACGCTGATCGGAGCCGAAGCCAACCTGGTAACGGGCGGTATTACGGCTCAAGCAGGCCGGCCTATTGCCTTCGCTAGCTTTATGAAAGTCGGGCTTCCCGTGACCTTTCTGACCTTGATCGTTGGCTACATTTGGCTCCTAATCCGCTTTGTGTTTTGATCGCAATACTAGGTAATGGCCTCGAAAACGAATGATAAAGAGGAAACTATCCTTGGGCTTTTGGCCGTTGCTGAAAGTTTAACTAATTCGTAGCTCTTCCCAGGAGGTGTACCGGACCATGACGACGATTCTATACCCTACACGTGGCGGCGAATCCGCCTACCACAATCAAGATTGGGCTGTGTCTCTGGCACGTGAACGGGAAGCTGACCTGTTGCTTCTCTTCGTCTCTAATGTCCATTTTCTAGATCGCACCGCCGCTCCTGTAAGGTTGGATCTCATCGAGGCGGAGATGGAAGATCTGGGTGCATTCCTGTTGGCCATGGCCCAAGAAAGGGTAGAGAAAGCCGGTCTGAAAGCCGAGACGGTCGTGCGAAGCGGCGAGTTCGTCAATGCGCTGGAGGAGATAATCCAGGAAAAGGGCATTTCGATCGTCGTCCTCGGTTGCCCGACCGATGACACCGGCATCACGACTGTAGGCTATGTCAGCGATGTGGCGAAACGCCTTCAAGCCAGCTCGAATGTTGAGGTCTACGTCGTCGGCGAGGGCAGGATTGTCATCCATCTCCTACCTACCCAGAAATCAGGTGAGTTTAGCTAAAATAAATGAGGCTCCAGCCAATTATTACACCGGCTGAATCCCCAAACTGCTGAGACCGTCCGTTTTGCTATCGATTCGGTGTTAGCCGTGATGTCTCAACGACCGGTCCCAGGGCAGTCCACTAAGGTGTACGCGTCTAGGACGTGACTTCGAATTCGACGACCGGGTAGCCGGCTTCAGCCCATCCGCCAAAACCACCCTTCAAGCTGCGGACGTCGTCGCATCCATAGCTCCACATGATCATCATGGCCATGGTCGAGCGATGTCCGCTGCCGCAGTAGATTACGATAGGCGCGTCTTTGTCAGCCGGCCACTCAGCTCGTCGTTCCACAAACTCTTCCAGAGGGATGTGGATGTAGTTGGGGGTATCGATGACGCTGTTGGAGTCGG
>JBARZW010000251.1:0-34701 GCA_049650305.1 Promineifilaceae bacterium (SeqCode) | reverse complement strand
ACCGGGACCAAAGCGGATTCGGTTGTGGGCTCGACCGTGACGGCCGGCTCAGGTGAAGTCTGCATGCAGGAAACAAGGATTAACAGTCCCACGAAGTGGAACGTGACCAAACGTAAATCTGGAAACCATCCGGCCAAGACTTCCATCACCCGTACCCCTGTACGCTGAACGGGAGCGATTGCTCCGCGGCTCTTAGGCTATGCGACTCTCCGTGACCAGTAATCACATGAGTGAACCATTATTGGCCCCTGGTTAATTCCGACTCGTATGTTTTGTGAATAATAATCGTAATTGTTTCAGCGGTCCATTGTCACTGCCCCAAGGGGCTTTGTTTTCTTCAGTAATTCTGTCACCTGCTAACTTTCCAGTGAAAATGTCACCTTATGAAAGAAAAGGTGACATTGAACATAAAGGAACAGAAACGATTATTGGTATTGAATGAGGTGCTGGCAGGACACATGACCGGGCAGAAAGCGGCGGGATGCCAACGGCACCTATTCTCGAATCGGACACGCATCCAGATGAAGATACTGTTGGCACTCTTGTGTGGTTAATGCGCGCGTAACGCGCTCTTCTGCGATTTCTACCAGTTTATCCACGTCCAACACGTAGACTCTGACGACCTGGGAAACAGAATCAGCGACAGACATGAGCGAATCATCTGGAGAGAAGCTGATCGGCCCGAATCCCGTGTCAAGGGACAAGAGCTCCTCGCCTGTTTTCGTGTCCCAGATTTTGGTCATTCCGTCCATACTGTTGGTGACCAGCAGGGTCCCATCGTGACTAAATACCACAAACGGTACCAAACCGGTATGACCGGATAGTGTGGCCAATTCCTCTCCTGTTGAAGCGTCCCAGATAGTAGCCAATTGATCCTCGCCTATAGCTATGAGTCTACCGTCATCGCTGTATGATGCAGATACCAGCCAGTCAGCGTGACCTGGTAAGGTCATAACCTGATCGCCTGATGTTGCATCCCAGATTCTTGCCGTCTGGTCCATGCCTGTTGTGACTATGCGACTTCCATCAGGGCTATAATCGACGCCAAAAACCCAGGCCTCATGTTCCAAAGTAAGAAGCTCTTCCCCGGTCCGAATATCCCACACCTTAGCCGTATTGTCTCGACTGGTTGTTACCAGCTGAGATCCATCAGGATGGAACGCAATTACATGAATCCAAGCAGTATGGCTAGAGGCGCTGAATGTGTGAAGGGTGTCTCCCGAGACATAGTCGTAGATATTGATATCGAAGTTCTCAAGGGCAGCAGCAAATAGCTTTTGATCCTCACTGACAATCTGCACTCCTCCTTGAAACGTTGGATCAAAGTAGGGCACCGAATAGGAGTGATGCTCATTCAAGCCTTCTTTGATGTTACCTGCGCCCATTGAAGGCAACTCCCATATCTGCACCTCATAGAGGCTCGGTTCATCTGAAGAGCGAAACGTTGACATTGTATCACCCGATAGATCGAACATGCCCATCACTCCTGGCAGAGTTAGCCATTCATAACTACCTACTGGCGTTACATCCCAGAGCATCACCGAACCATCGGCATGGCCTGAAGCCAGATGAGTTCCACACCAGGCAACAGGGGACTCGCGTGGATCTATGCAATTTGGCATAAATGCTAGCGACGTGATGGACCCACCCTCTTTCGAAAGCGAGAACAACTCCTGCCCTGTTACCATATCCCACAGCTTGATTGATCCATCTTTACTGCCGGTAGCCAATCGTTGCCCATCCGGAGTGAAGGTCAAAGCGTCGATGCTGCTAGCATGTCCCCAAAGAGTTTGCAGATGTTCCTTGCTCGCTAAATCCCAAATCTTAACCGGTCCGTCCATTAATCCAGTTGCGAGGATGGTTCCATCTGGGCTAAGGGCGATAGTCCAGACATCATCATCGGGCGCCAGCGTTCCTTGAAGGTCGCCAGTAGAAGCCTCCCAAATATGTACTGGCCCGCCTCCTCCGGCTGTATAGACAGATTCACCGCCGGGTCCAAGAACAACGGACCAATGCCTCTCGAAGCCACTAGGGAAGTTAAGAATCTCCGCACCTGTTTCCACATCCCAAAGTCCCACTGTTCCGAAGTAACCGGCAGCGGCGATTCTGGCCCCATCTGAGCTGTATCTCACGCCTGACGCATAGTCTTCGCTCATGGTGAATACCCTTCGGGGATCAATGTTCGATTCCTGAGGTGGGTCTGCTCCTGTCCTAATGATCTGGTTGAAGTCCCAGAGTCTAACGGTTCCATCATCGCTAGCGGTTGCGAAATGCGTTCCATCTGGATGAAAAGCTATTTCATTGATCCAATCATTATGGCCAGGCCATGAAAGTACTTCCTGGTCCAGGACTGTATCCCAAATGACGATCAATCCACTTTCTGTCCCAACCAACATATACCGGCCGTCAGAGGAAAAGGCAACCGCATATGAATCCGACAAGCCATCCTTTTCTCCATACGAACGCACTAACCTGTATTCCTTCAGCGCCGAGTGCAGCGCTTCTTGTGACTCTTTTGTTTCGGCCGTACGAAGCGCCTCTAAAGCTAGAAGGACACTCCGTTCTTGGTCCGTATCGAGGCTGTCTCTAGCCGCCGCTGCTAGCTCCCGCGATGTAGCTAGCCGAGCCTGCGTATCGGCAAGCTGGCGCTGTGCTTCGGCCTCTCTCTGTTGCTCAACAGCGATGCTCTCGGCCGTAGCTCGCATCTGGGCCTCTGACTGGGCAGCATCCCTTTGCTCGTCTGCCCTCTGTCGTTCAATTTCAGCTTGTGCCTGTGCTGTGGCGCGCTGGTTCGACTCGGTTATGGCGATCAACTCTCTCGTCGCCGCGATATCCGCGTTTTCCTTCGCTACGGCCGCATTGCGACTAGATTGTTGGGCCAGGAAGACGGCTACAATCGCCAGCAGGATGGCCACCGCCAATGCAGCCCCCAAGTAGACCGCCCGGCGCTTGAGACGTCCAGCCGCTTCAGCCTGCTCCTCCGCCCGGGCTTTTTCTGTCTGAGCCAATTGTCTGGCCGATTCCAGCTCTCGCCGCCGCCGAACCTCCTCCTCTGCCTGCCTGGCTTCCTTGGCGGCATTGCTGGTCTCCAGGAAAACATGTTCTTCATGGGTTAATGCGACAGTACTCGTCTCAGCCCAGCCGGCGAATTGATCTAGCCGCGAATCACGCAAGAGGAATCCGGGATCTTGATTAGCTCCAGCCCATTCGGCCGCGGCAAGAGCCAATATGCGCTGAAGCCGGACATCAGCCCTGCTCTCATCCAGCCAGCGTCGCAATCTACGCCACTCTCGCAACAACGCCTCATGGGCCACATCCACCGTCGGTCCTCGAGTCACCAGATCGCGATCAAAGGTGAGTAACCGGGCGCGGCCAAACTGGTCCAAGATCCCTGACAATTCCGACGATTGACCATTGACGAATGACGATTGAGATCCAGTGACAATGGCATTCGTCGCCCGTCCTTCGTCGGTCGTCGCCCGTCCTTCGTCTGTCGTCTTACGTCTGTCGTCTTCAATCTTCCGTCCATCGTCCTTCGTCAGTCCTTCGAGCTCCACCCTGAGCACCCTCCGCCTCGTATCCTCCACCCCCTCACCCAGAGTGACTAAACGCAGGAAGAGCTGACGGGTAGCTTCCCGGCCTGATTCATCAAGACTGCCATAGATTTCTTCTGCCCTAGAGCCGAGAGCCCCCATGACGCCGCCCATCTCTATATAGGCGCTCCGGGTCATTAGGTAGTCCTTACGCGAGTCAAAGACTTCGGTTAGGGTGTACTGTAGCAGGGGTAACGCACCGGGTTGGTCGGCCACATCGGCTACAATGGCCTCAGCCAACCCCTCCTCCAGTCCCACACCTACCCTGCGCGCCGGTTCCCGGATGGCCCAGGTCAGCTCCTCTGGCGTTAGGGGCAAGGCCAACTCGGTGTTTCGCTTTATCCAGTCGGCCAGGGGTTGGATCTGCAACGGCCGGTCATAGAAGTCTGCCCGAAGCGTGATTACGACCCGGAGTGGGCTTCGCGGGGCGCTGATAGCCGACAACAGGCTATCTAGGAAGAAGACCCTGCGTTCCTCGTCATCTACTAGTGTAAATAGCTCTTCAAATTGATCGATAACCAGCAAGAGTTGAGCATCCTCCTCGTCGGGTAATACCCGGCGTATGGTCCTGAGCATACCCCGAATGTCCCGCTTCATAGGCTCAACCAGGCTAGGGGGAGGATCGACAGCCACAGACCAGAGAGCCAATTCCAGCTCTTCCAGTGGATGGGTGCCGGGCACCATCTCGGCCACAAACCACTTCTCAGAACCGGTGATTGCTCCTTCCCGCAACGCCGGTATCAGCCCCGCCTTAACGACGCTCGACTTACCCGATCCCGATGGCCCAACCACTGCCAGGAAGCGATTGTCCCGCGACCGGCCGTTTTTAGACGGCGTCATCCGCTCCACCAGCTGCTCTACCAACGCTTCCCGGCCGAAGAAATCGTCGGCATCTGCTTCCTGGAAAGGACGCAATCCTTTATACGGATTGACGATCTCGACTCCGGCCGGAACACCTGCGGGAAATGTCGCCGGCTGGATTAGATCCATCCCTTGGACGGCCCTGCGGAAAGCCTCGGCCATCTCCAGGGCTTCACTATAGCGATCGACTGGATGCTTAGCCGTCGCCTTTTGGATGACGGTATCAATCTGGGGCGGCAGGTCAGGCCGGCTAGTCGATACCAGGGGCATGGGTTCATTCAAGTGCTTATAAATAAGGTTGGCCATGGTGGCGTCCGGATAAGGTTTCTCGCCAGTCAGCGTCTCGTATAAAACCGCACCCAGGCTATAAATGTCAGTCTCCGGACCGACGGGCTCGTTCTTGATCTGCTCCGGGGAGATATAATCCGGCGTGCCCAAGATCGCCCCTGTGGCGGTTAGCTGCATCTCGCCAGTGAGGCTCTTGGCGATGCCAAAATCGGAGAGGTAGGTATTTCCAGCTTCATCTAGCAGGATGTTTGCCGGCTTGATGTCCCGGTGGATCACTCCCTGGCGGTGTGCGGCACTGAGTGCGCTTGCGACCTGGTCCAGCATCTTCACTGCCGGCTCCGGATCCCAGGGACCCGCTTCCAAAGATGTGAGTAGGTTACCACCGCGCAGGAAACGCATCACCAGGTAAGCGCCCTCGGGATCCCTCCAGTAGTCGTAGAGGGGAACGATAAAGGGATGCTCCAGCCGGGCAATGGTCTGGGCTTCGGATTCGAAACGGCGGATAAACTCTGCATCGTTGGCGTACTTGCGCCGGATGACCTTCACCGCCACTTCCCTCCCGATGGCTGGCTGGACGGCTCGGTGGATGGATCCGTATGCCCCCTCCCCTATCTCCTCCTTAAGATCATAGCCACGAACACCTTGGGCCAGGGACACATCGAAGGTCAGGTCGCCGGCCAGAATCTTCCTGTATACCTCCGTGGTCCGTGTGGCCGGTTCCATGCCTAGCTCTTCAGCCAGCAAACGGCGACAGCTTTCGTACAAAGCCAGCGCTTCTGAGCGCTGTCCCGACAGCGCCTGTATCTCCATCATTTGCCGGTAAGCGCTCTCACGCAAGTTGTCTATCTGAAGCTGCCGTTCGGCGTGGGTCCGCGCATCGCTGTAAGCCTTTTGACGCGTCCTTATCGTCGCTAAGGTCTCAAGGATATCAAGGACCTTCCGGCGGTAGGTATCTCGCTTCATCTGGGCCCAGTCCTCGAACTCGTTGCTATCCTCGAGATAGAAATTGCTTAAGAAATCGCTTGCATAGAGAGTCACTGCTACTTCAAGGTCTTGAAGACATTTATGACAGGTATGCAGGTCAATATGAGGGTGGGCTTGAGTTCGGTTAATGAGGGTTTCGAACTGCCGGACGTCCACATCGGCATCGGCCTCCGGGTTGAGCTGCAAGGTCTGGCGATTGGTTAGTAAAAAAGGCACGACCTCAGATACCGCGTCGCTTGTCCCTGTATCTCTGGACGGCAATCCTGGCATGGCGCTTCGAAGATGGTATATAGATTGGCGTAGGTTGTGCCGTGCGGACCGTTCGGGCATACCCGGCCAGAGCAGGGTCATCAAGCTCTCACGGGTGTGGGCTTCTGGCTCCGTTGCCAAGTAGATAAGGAGGGCCTGGGTCCGGACAGTCCGCAGGCCATCTAATGGGTCTCCGTCGAGAAGCGCTTGAAATCGGCCAAGGGTGATTACCGAGAATGCGGACATGACTCCTCCTTTGACGATACGCTGTCAACTGTCTGTGAACAGTATAATCGAATCTGCACACTGTGTGTGGGTTTTTTGACGATTTGAATGTTTTTTTTGACGGTTTTCCGTATCTGGCCTTGCTCAGCCGGTATTCTCGGCATTCCATTACGTATTGTCTGTTCTGAGTGACCTCTGAATCACCCTTTAGTGCTTACGGCAGGGCAGTTATTGATACGGTACTGCGCATTCCCAGGACGTCGGAGATCGGAGTTGCCGCGCTTAACCCCGGTCTAGCAATTCGCCAGGTTCCAATGTGTAGACGGCGAACCTACTTTCAGCGCCATCTCGGTGTACAGAAGCAAACTAGCTGCCCCTAAAGACGACGTATGTGGCTCAATTGAACAAAAAAATGACTCATCCGAAGCTAGAATTCTAAGTTCCAGCTTCGAGATGAGTCATAGTTTCTATGGCTAAATGACTCGATTTAGCCTATGTATCATGGTCTACTGGCGTCGTTTCTGCCAGATGGGCAGAACGCCGGCCAGCGCCGGTAGGGCGATCAAGCCAAACAAAGGCGAGGCGCTGCTGGTCGCCTGTACCGGGGGAGCCGTGCTGCCTTCGTTGATGTACGGCAGATACACCTTCGTCGACTCAGACTCAGAGGTACAGGATTGAACCTTGACATCGTCGATATACCACCCTTCATTTCCGGTCGCGCTGTCCGTGCCCATCCGCCACCGGAACTGAACTTCCTGTTCGGCATAGTCATCTAGCAGAACGACGCTATTCAAGAAGGGCTGCTCCTGATCGCACCAGGCTTCAGTCGGGTCGTAGTCAAGTGTGATGGGATTGTTGCCAGACGAATCGTTCCAGATGATGTTGTCGTACGGATCGGTCAGCATGGCTGAATTCGGCACCTTTGACCAGCTGCTGCCGCTGTTAGTGCTTATCTCAAGGATTCCCGCGTCCCAACACCGGCCGTCGCCATTTGGCACTTCGAAAGCCTGGTAATTCTGGAAGTGTAGCGTTACTGGAGATTGGTTTGCCGGCGGGAGCATAATGAGCGGAGACACTAGACGCTGATCGCTCTCGGTCGAAAGATCCTCGGCATACCAAGCGTTGACGCCGCTGGTCGTCCTGGCATCGCTGAGCACCCAGGTATCACTGGTTCCGGAGTGGCTCCATCCAGGTGCGCCATCTTCCAGATCCGTTTCGTAGGAGATGATCGCATCCACACCAGGGCCACATGAGCCTGGTTCAAACTCTGTTGTGAAGTCCCAAACCGGGCTGGCGGTACTGCCGCAGACGTTGCCGGCGGTTACTCGCCAATAGTAGGTGGTCCCATACTCCAGAGGCTGGTTGAAAGGAATCTCATGGCTCGTCCCCTCGACCACTGCTGAGTAGTCGATGCTGCTGAAAGCCGGATCGTCGTCCACTTCCAGGGTGTAAGTGATGGCCTGTATCGCTGCCATCCATTCGAAGGATGGGGGATTTGTAACGTCAACTGCCCCTTCCGCGGGAACCGTTAGAGAGATATTTCCTGGAAGGCTGTCATACAAATATAGGGTCGTGCTGCCGCCGGTAGAGAAACCACCATCATCCCCGGAAAAGTCGACCGTATAGGTTCCAAACGGTGTCGCGCCCGTCGTAGTCACCTCCATATCCACGAGAGCAGGTACCGATGTTACGACCGGGTTGGGGTCGAATGAAACGCTGCCCCCGGGCGCATCCGTGGCGCCAATCATGTCAATGGGTGGGTTGAAGTCGGTGCCGACGCTGACAAGATAGTTAGTCGCTTCACCGGCGCAAACTATCTGGAAAGTCGGCGAGGGAATAGTGTCGATGGTAGTGCACGCGGGAGGCATATCAAATGCCTCGGTTCCATCATTTCGGCTGTTCGTGCTACCCTGGTCAGCGCTGAATCCCAGCCCCCGCTTGGCGAAGCCTTCCCATATGAGACATTGGTTGACGCCGCCGGTCAAGGCGACATCAGCCGCTAGGATTGCATCCCTGCCGTCGACAAAGCCGGGGCTACAAGGCTGGAATTTCATGCCGTCGATGTACAGCTGAATGGCCAGGTTGTTGCCACCGGTCGTCCAATCCCCGTAGAAATCCGCATTGAAACCATATTCGGCAACAAAATTCCAATATACCTCCCAATACATGGTCGCCCATATTGCTCCTAGTGCGTGCGGATATGGGCCTGAGTTTATGATGTCGTCGTAGGTCTGGGGGTTAACGCCCATATTGGTCGTATATGGGTAATTTCGGATGCCGGGCCCACCGGGTGGTTCATCTAGCACATAGGTGCCAACGCCACGAGCTAGGCCGTCGGTATGACCGGGCAGGGCAGTGACGAATAAGGTGCTCAAATCGCTCCACCCTTCGCCCATTTGCTCGTCATTATCCAGACAACTTGCCTGGCTGGGACCACCGGTCAGCCGGTTGCTGATGCCGTGCCCGTACTCGTGCGTTATTATGCCGCTATCGAAGCTGCTACCCACGTCAGGACTCGGAGCTGTGAAGATATACATCTGCATCCGAGGGTTGTCTCCGTCCGGTGGGGTTCCAAAATTGGCATTATTCGTACCACTTCCATCCTGGGCTTCGGCGTACACATAGTCGCTTCCCTCACCCCCGTTGCCGTAATTGTTCTCTTGGAAGTTTCCGCCTGCCTCGTCAAAGCCATATTGGTAATAGACATCATGGTTGATATTGTTCCAATAGAAAAGGTTGGTCACGGCCGCCGGCCCGTAGGTGCTTGGAAGTTGGGTCAGGTCGACAGGGAAATCGAATTCGAGTGACGAACCACCATCTGGGCTTGAACCCGGATCTGGTGCGTTATCGGCGTTGGTATCGGTATAACCATGGGCGTTGTTTCCCTGGGTGGTGGTGTATTCAGCGCCGGCAACACCATCGGTGTCATGCCAACCGAATGGCGAAGCATTGGCATCCGCCGGATCGACAGCTTGAAGGCGCCCGTCCGAAGGTGGCGCCGGAGAGGTGTGGATCGGGCTCTCTACCGGCATGGGATAGACCTTATAGCCGTCTGGGGCCAAGCTATCGCCGTCACTCTGCGTATATATTATAGCCGTGCTCTCTCCAACATTGGCCGGCGCCTCATGATCTCCCCAATTGTCTTGGGCGACATAGTCTACCTGGGAAAGGATCCGGCCGTTATTGGCGTCCACCCTCATACTCCACCAATGCTCGGCGCTCGTTTCGTAGATGACGATATCCCAGGCCAGGCGAACTTCACTCGCTGAAACCGGATCGTACATCAACCTCGCCGGGATCGGCTCCAACGATATGCCACCGGTGCTTAATCGCACTTTCGCGTCAGTTCCGCCAACAGCTTCCACAACCGTTAAATCTTCGGTAATAGCTAGACCGAGAAATTCAGCAGCCGACTCCACCGCCTCAATGGCCAATAACCCTGGATCGGCGCCATTGGCAGCCTGCTTGAGACCGGCGATGAAACTCGAGTTCATCGTAAAAATGCGGCCATCTCCGGTCACATTGGCGTTTAAGTAGGCATTATCCACCAAGATTCCCTGCCACATTTGCTGGAAATAGATGTGGGTTATGCCGTTGGTAGTGCTCGAATACTTATCGGTAACAACGGCACGGGAAAGATCCCCGATTGCCGGGCCAATTGTCTCCGCGTTCTGATCGACAAAATCCCGAACAATTCGAATTGGAGGATCATCGCTTGGCTCGGATAGATATCCACCATAATTGATCAGTGAAACACTATCGGGATAGTAATTGATGGGTTCATCCGAATCGACGCTTGCGTTGATTGAGCTCGTCGATCCAAAGACTAGTACTACCAACAGTATTATCATGATGGCACCGATCAATGTGGCGATCTGCTTCCTCATAGTGGGTTGTTCTCCTTTAGGGGACGTAGGTCGGAATCGACCGTACGAAACGCGTAGCTGATGTTTGGCTTGAAAACGACGGGCGGAATTATACCATTCTGGACGAGAAGTCAAGAGCTGGTTTACTCAAGCCACACCTATTTCCTACAGACGTTCGATCAGTCCGTCCGTGTCAGAAAGGGGGGGCAGAGCCGTCGATGTTCAGTTGCCAAGAATTGACTTAACTATTTCATCGACAAGCTCGCTCGCCGACGCATTTAGGAGGCGCGATTTTGTCTTCTGAATGGCGGGACCAAGCCCTATCCGGTCCAGGGTTTTGAGCCATTCCTGAAAGTAACCCGGAGGGTACGATTCCATCAGCAGAATGGCAGGACCGCCTTCAGCAACATAGGCGTTTGCCTGCTGGGGCTTCGTTTTTGCCGCCCCATCCATCTGGACCCCTGCTTCCTTTAAGAGTCGCTTTAACTGGTTACTTGCCCGTATCCCTTTATCACTAAGGACATAGCGTTGGACCGGAAACACACCGCCAACACGTCGCGGCTCTTTCTGGATATATCCCTTTTCCACCAGGACTCGACGGACGTAGTTACTCTTGTACAGGTCGAAGCGACTATCCAACTCCAGGGCCACCGTCTGGGCCAGGCGATCGAGATCTATCATATCTCTGTATCGTGAAAAATACTTGGCGAAGACAACCTCGTGGGGCTTTAATTCAGACGCACCGAATTTTTCACCCCTCCCGACGCCATAGTGTTCATCTACCTCTAAGACCCCTTTCATGATCATGTCAAGCAATGTGTAACGCATCATCTCTTGACCGTCACTATTTTCCGGGTCAAGTAAGTAGATGGCTTCACCTGGAGTCAAGCCCAGCTCGTCCCATTTCCGGGTGAGCTGTTTGC
Source organism: Promineifilaceae bacterium (SeqCode) (assembly GCA_049650305.1). GTDB lineage: Bacteria > Chloroflexota > Anaerolineae > Promineifilales > Promineifilaceae > UBA11865. The sequence continues at coordinate 23,712 of JBARZW010000251.1, read as the reverse complement.
AAGCAGGCGACTCCGCGCAGAGTTCTGAAGTGTCCTCGTCATCATCTCCAAGCAAACTCCTAAGACTCTGCATCACAGGCTCGATATCGGCGTCGTCTCCAGCATAGCGAAGATAATTTTGCAGCACGATCACGGCTTGTTTTGTCCGGCCTTCCTTCTCATAGAGTTGGCCAAGATTACGGTACGGATCTGCAAAGCTCGGGTCAAGGCGGATCGCCCGTTTATACGCCCAATGGGCTCTTTCGAGGTCTCCCGAGGCCTCGGCTAACTCGCCCACTTCGGTCAGCAAATTCAAGTTGCGAGGGTCTTTGGCCAAAGCAAGACGTCTCTCCTGAAGCAGGGCTTTCCACTGCTCAATATCGGTCTGCTGAGGGTCACTGATGCCAGGTACTTGACCGCTATCATTGCCCTTTTGCTTTTCTAATTCCCCTAGTTCCGCAATCTCTGATTCACTCATCTTCCGCACCTAATCCTACAAGCTAGTCTAGACCGCTGAAATCGTTCTTATGGCTTCATCGTATCACAAAAGGCCAGGCGAAATCCACTAAACTGCCGTCATCGACCCTTCAACAAGGAATTCAATTACCCACATAGATAATTACGGTGAAGCATATACTTTCGTCTCAAACCATCGTATATTATTGGCTTACCACAGCCGCCGACACAACCGGTACTATCTGTATCGCTGGCCAAGATATCTCCGAAAATGTTCGATAACCTCTGGCAGGTTTTCACGTCCAAATCCAATCCTGACGTGATCGTCTCCGTATTGAAACACGCTCGAGGGGGCAAGCATAATACCCGTCCTCTCGACCAATTCGTCGCAAAAATTCGTCGCTCCGTCAGGCAGCAGAAGTCTGGGAAAGCAAATGGATCCTCCGAGTGGTCTGTTCCATTGAAAACAGTCGCCGAAATCATCGAAAAAATCGTCAAGCAGACCAAGATTTCTATTTATCCGTAGCAGATGTCCAGAAATGATCGAATCCCTATTCATCAAGGCGAAAATGGCCAAAATCTCGCTTGGCGCGCTGGCGCATATGGTTGTGTAATCCTTAAGCGCCGACATTTGAGCGAGCAGCTCGCGGTCATGAGTCGTTATCCAGCCAATTCTAAGCCCGGGCAGTCCATAAGACTTCGACAAGCCTGAGAGGGAGATGGCCTTTTGGTACAACTCGCTCCCCGCCGGCAGTGTAATTGCTTCATTTATCTCTAGAAAACGGTACATCTCATCCGACAACAGGTAGATGCCGAGTTGGGAGACCAGGTCGATCAGGCTCGAATAGTCTTCTATGAAGGGAACGAATCCGGTCGGATTGTGCGGGAAGTTGACGACAACAAGTTTGGTGTCTGGTCTGAGTAATTGCTTCAGTTGATCTGGGTTGAAGTACCAGCCCTCTTCCTCGACGGGTTTCCAGAGCGACACATCGCAGCCAATCGAGCGGGCGATTTCATAGAGCGACTGGTACCCTGGAAAGGTGCAGACAACGTGATCTCCTGGTTCCAATAAGGCGTGCATGAGGAGAAAGATCCCTTCTTCCGGTACGACGACGAGGATGTCGTCCGCCGAATGGTCCTGGTAGATCTCGGCAATCGCCTGGCGCAACTTTGGATGCCCCATGCTCTCTGTATACCCAAATCTTAGATCCACCCAGAGCTCAATCGTTTCCCTGTGAGCCATTTCTAGCAATTCCAGCAGGGAAAGGGATTCACAGTCTGAGGAAGACAGCAGATATCGGGCAGAGAACTCATGTTTAGCGAAATAGCGCTCCAGTCCAAATGTTTCGATTTTCATCGCATCCTCTTATCTCAGCCCAGGAGACAACAATCTCTCACAATTCAATTATACCGTTGCTGGCAAGACATCAGGAATGTGGATTGAAAATTAAGACGGCGGATGGTTGTCCGATGCATCGCCCCTCTTAACCCGAATATGTAGCCGGATCCAGCTACTCAGGCTACAATGGCTTACCTTGCGAGAACTCAACCTCTGAACTGGGACAACACCACAACAATCAAGCGAATCTCGAACCAGCAGCCAATCCAGATAAGTGGCGGGGGTTACTATCATTACTGATGTCTATCTCTTTGTGTGGACATGAGAGACTGTGTGTCTCGCGATTGAATCTCCGTTGGAGGTGACCACGATCAAGACAGGTTATTCCACTTTAGTTTACTTGGAGGAATTTAGAGATGGCTGAGCAACGCGTCATTGTATCTCAATTGGAGAAACAGCTAGATGAAACTTGGAATCTAATCGATGAACTGTTTGCCGGCATGTCATCGGACGATTGGCAGCGTAAGCACGGCGCCGACTGGATTTTCGCCGATTTACCCTGGCATCTTTCTTACATCGACAAGGATTTCGTCCTCATTCCGATGCGTAAAGGCTCCGAGCTTCCTGTTCAGGAGCGGTTGGGTTTTCCAAGCGCGGCCGCATTGAATGAGTGGAACGATGCCATGATAGCCTCGCGTCCTGCGGAACAGACCGTCGCACAATCGATCGACTTGATGCGAACGGTTCGCGAAGAATGCCGCAATCTGGTCTCCGGTATGAACGACACCTCCTTGGATGAAAAATCATGGTTTCCCTTGGTGTCGTTACGCGGCTGGCGGACGAAGGCGACACCTGTGTCATTTTGTTTTAACCATACATATGGACACTTTATGGAAGCGCGCCTTCGCCTGGACCGGCACGCGCCCACTCCGACCCCGGACCTCATTCACGCTCGTTTATCAGGGATAATGGATCTGATTCAGATAGGCATGAATAAGGATGCAGTGGCTACCACTAAGATGACCTTCGGCATGAACTTTAGTGGACCGGGAGGAGGCTCATGGACCATTGGAGTCAATGAGGGTGATGTGACGGTTGAAGAAAAACAAGCCAGTAACCCTGATTTCGAGATGACACAACGTCCCGAAACCTTCGAAGCCATGTTGGTGAGGGCGATCAATCCCTTGTGGGCGATGGTAACAGGGAAGATAAAGGTCAAGGGAATAAGAAATATCCCAGGATTTTTTAAACTCTTGTCCCCTCCGCCATTGACGGAAGTAATAGAACCTGTTTGAGAACTGATGGCAGGCAGAAGCTAGTTTCAAGCGACAGTAAATAAACCAAGATAACTACGAGAGAACTGATGAAACGATTAGTAGCAATATTTGCCCATCCTGATGACGAAAGTTTGATCGCCGGGTCGTTATCGCATTATAGCGACAAGGGCGCTCATGTCACATTGATTTGCACAACCAAAGGAGAAGCGGGAGAGATCAGCAATCAAGCCCTGGCTTCAACAGAAAACTTAGGGACTGTCCGGGAGGCTGAACTGCGTTGTTCCTGCGATGTGATTGGCATCTCCGAGCTCCACCTTCTCGGCTATTGTGACTCCGGCATGGATGGGACGCCAGAGAATGATAAGACGACAGCCTTTATACAGGCCGATCCGGACGAGATTAGGTTTAAGCTCGTGAAACTTCTTCGCCGGTTAAAACCCAATGTGGTCATTACTTTTGAACCTCTCGGCTGGTATGGACATCCAGACCATATTGCCACCGGTCATTACGCTACGGAAGCTTATTATCTTTCGGGCGATCCGCAGATCTTTCCCTCTGCCGGTCCTGCCTGGCATCCGGATCGTCTTTTCCATGCGGCCTTAATCCGGTCTGAATTCAAGCCGGTTGTAGAATATGCCCGCTCTCATGGGATGGACAGCAGCGATTTCGACCTGATCTCTTGGGATGAACCGGATCCTCTACGAGATCAGGTTACTCACGTGTTTGACGCCACTCCCTATATCGATATCAAGAAGAAGTCGATGCGCTGTCATAAAACCCAGTTTGGGGAGGATCACCTCTTTTATAAGCTCCCACCTGATATAAGCCGAAAGCTCAATGGCCAGGAATTCTTCATCCAAGTCGACCCGTCAGCAGAACCTGACCTTTCACCCAATGGTGATTTATTCGCCGGAATAATGGAGTAGATTTATCCGGTTGTCCGGAGTAAGGAAGATGATTACCTGTTCTCACTGTCATCATCATAATCGCGCCGCCGCTTTCATCTGCAGGCAATGTGGCTATCCCATCGTATGTCCCCGCTGTAGAGTCGTCCTGGATGGGCCGCTCAACTTTTGTGACAATTGCGGGCAGCTTCTGGTTGTTGGAAGCGACCTTCAAATTGTTCCGACCTCCCGACCTGAAAGTCAACCTCTTGAAGTTGCAGAATTTGAGACTCGGCCGGTGTCCGATGAAAACCGGGTTGTGAGCGTTGAGGCGCCCCCTGTTAGTCAAGGAACGCGTCTTGAGCAGTTCGTGCCAAACGAATTGATGGCCAAATTGGAAGCTGCTCGAACGAGCGGAACCATGGTCGGCGAGCGACGGGTCGTCACCATATTGTTCTGCGATGTAAAGGGCTCGACTGAAGCGGCCGAAAAACTCGATCCCGAGGATTGGACTGAGATCATCAACGGCGCCTTCGAACATATGATAAAACCCGTTTACAGCTACGAAGGCACGGTGGCCCGACTTATGGGGGACGGTATCCTGGCCTTTTTCGGCGCGCCGATTACTCATGAGGACGATCCCCAGAGGGCGATTCTCGCCGGACTAGATATTGTCTCGGCGATAGAGTCGTACAAAGAGCAGGTCCTGCGCGAATGGGGTATCGAATTTAACGTCCGCGTAGGCATCAACACCGGTCGCGTTGTGGTTGGCGCGGTAGGTTCCGATTTACGCATGGAATACACCGCCATGGGCAACGCGATCAATATGGCCTCGAGAATGGAACAAACGGCCGTCCCCGGTACCATCCAGGTGGCCCACGATACTTATAAAATAGTCGCTCCGCTGTTCGAGTTTGAAGAACTTGGTGGCATTGAGGTAAAAGGTAAATCTGATCCTGTGCGGGCCTATCGTGTTATCCGGCGAAAAGCTGCTCCTGGCAGGACTAGGGGTATTGAGGGATTAGAAATCGAGTTGATCGGTCGTGATCTAGAGATGGCAAACCTCAGGAGCGCCGTCGAAGATGTTCGGCGTGGTGTTGGACGCATCGTCTGCGTACTGGGTGAAGCGGGTTTAGGCAAGAGCCGCCTGATTCGAGAACTGCAAATCGCCGAGGTCGGAGGGGGAACGAACGGAGATTCTACTAACGATCGGAGCAATAAGTCCCAAAAGGTGCGTCCGGATACGCAATGGTTCGATACCACGTCATTGTCGTACGAAACAGCCCAGCCATATGCTTTGTTCCGGCGCTTGATCCGACGTATTAACGGCATCAACCATAACGATTCTCCAGCGGTGTTGCGAGAAAAACTGAGTTCGTTAGCCGCTTATTTCCCACCAGAACAAGAGAGGCTATCAATATCCGCGATTGAAGCGCTGTTTGGCCTGGAGAGTAAAAACGGAGACCCTCCTCTTGAAGGTGAGGCTTTTAAGCGAGCGTTGTTCAGACTGATGCCTTCTTTATGGCGACAGCGATTTGCAGACCAGCCAACGATCATCGTTTACGATGACCTTCATTGGAGTGATTCTGCCTCTATTGACCTGTTGCACGATCTCTTGCCTCTGACAGAGGAGATGGCCATCGTCTTCCTCTGTGTCTTCCGGCCGAATCAGGAAGCGCCCGGTTGGAGGATAAAGAAGACAGCAGACGAATCATACCATCATCGTTATACCGAGATAGATCTGCGTCCGCTCTCCGAAAGTCAAAGCAATCAAATGATCGACGCTCTTCTGGGAAGTCCAGAACTACCGGATGACTTGCGCAGTCGTATCCTCGAACAGGCCGCTGGAAATCCTTTCTTCATCGAAGAGGTCATCCGGACCCTTATCGACGGAGGAGCTCTTCTGCCGGTCGACGGCTCGAACGGGCATCCCAGATGGCGGGTTGCCGGGCAGAGCGCAGACATTCATATTCCGGATAACCTCCAGGCGTTGTTAACCGCTCGGATCGATAATCTTTCCGAAGATGTTCGCCAGACCTTGCAAGTAGCATCTGTCATCGGTCGTAATTTCTACCGGCGCGTTCTGAGTTTGATCAACGAAGCCAGTGAAGAGATGGATAGCCACCTTCAGACCTTGGTACGGCAGGATATGATTCGCGAATCAGCCCGTATACCGGAGATCGAATACAGGTTTCGCAACCCCCTCACCCAAGAGGCAGCATATCGTACTATCCTGTTAAAAAATCGGCGGGAATTCCACCTGCGCGTCGGCGAAGTCATGGAAACTATCTTCACGGAGCAGCTGGAAGAACAAGCTCCGCAGTTAGCTCACCATTTCCGCGAAGCACATCAATATGAGCGAGCTCTTGTCCACTATAAAAATGCCGGTGATGTCGCCTACCGTCTGTTCGCCAACGAGGAAGCATCCACTCATTACGGCGAGGCACTGGAGATGGCCAGCCAGTCCAAAGAGCCAATCTCCTCCGAAATTCTACTCCATCTATACAGCCGGCGTGGACGGGCGCTAGAGCATCAAATCGCCTTTACGGCCGCAATGGAGAACTACCAGGCCATGCTCGCTTATGCTCAGGAGCGAGGGGATCAAAAACTGTCATTAGCAGCCATGACCGCTATGGCCACCATATACAGCACGCAGACACCATTGCAGGATGTTGCCAAGTCTCGCGAACTTTCTGAGGAAGCGCTTGATATAGCTCAATCCCTGGGTGATAGAGCTGCCATAGCAAAGATCAATTGGAACTTACTGAACACTGTCGCCTTCGCCGATGGTGAAATGGAGGAGGGTCTGGCCTATGGGGAAGCCTCGCTCAAGATTGCTCGGGAAATGGAGCTTAAGGAGCAGATTGCTTTTACGCTGAATAGCATGATCATGGTCTATTGGAAGAACAATCAAATCGCCAAAGGAAAAGCTCTCTTGGACGAAGTTCGCGATATCTGGCGCGAATTAGACAATCAGCCTATGCTGGCGGATTCGTACTCTATGACCGGTTACAGCTTAATCATGATCGGCGACTACGTAGGTGCCCTAGAGACATCCAAGGAACTGGAACGGATTAGCGAGGCGATCAATAACAGCTGGAACCTGAGTGGTAGCAAAGTATTGCTCGGATTGTGTTACCTGCAAGTCGGCGAGATCGATAGAGGTATCTCTTATTTGTACGATGCGATCGAGACAGGCAAGCGGGTAGGGCTCTACACGAACGAGTTGTTAGCCAAGGTGATACTCGCCGGTGCCTACGCCCTTCTTGGTCTGGAAGACCAGGCCAAGCCATTGGCCCTGGAATCCTTTCAGCGCCGGGAAGAATTTTCCATTTTCGACCAGGAGGTAGGTCTCGGGCTTGTGTGTGCTGCCTGCATACGAAGCGGGGCATTATCACAAGCAAGAATAGTCCTGGAGGAATTGTCTGACTACGACAAAACCAGCGGTAGTGTTTGGTCTACGTCATTCTTCGTGGGTGCTGAATCTGAACTTGCATTGGCCGAAGATCGACCAGGAGTCGCAATCCAAGACATTGAGCAGTTTATTCCCAGGACACAAGATTCAGGCGTTCATTCACCCCTACCCTATTTACTGTATTTGCGAGGCCAAGCCTATTTGGCGCTAGGCGATCTCCAAGCGTCAATTTCATCGTTCGAAGAAGCACTGGAAGAATCTGAAAAGACGGGTGAACGAATATGGCGCTGGCAAATTTTGGCTTCGTTGGTAGGTATAGCGACGGCTGGTGATCTAGACGAGTCATCAGACACGGCCATGTGGAGAAAAAAAGCTGCGGAAACGGTCGCTTTTATCTCTGAAAATATCAATGACGCTGACCTTCGCAAGGAATTTCTGAGTAGACCTGGGGTCTCTACCCTTGTTGGAGCAGGTGTCTTCGAATGATATGCCCCTCCTGTAGTGCAACCAATCGGGACGAAGCCTTCTTCTGTAGGCGTTGTGCTCACTTGCTGGTTGGGTTCTGCCCGAATTGCCGTTTCGAGTTGCCCGGAGAGGCTAACTACTGCGACCGGTGCGCCTTTCCTCTTAAGCCAGAGGTAAGATCGGGGTGGCCTTCGCCCTGGCAGGCAGGTGGTCGGTCTTACGAAGCTAGTACCGGGTCGAGCGAGCAATCCACGAACCAACTATCTCAGCGGGAATTGATTTCGGACGTTGATGCAACACCCCACACCCAACAAGGCCAGGAACCGGCGGTAACGGCTCAGACCCCTTTACAGCGATTCATCCCCAATGAACTGCTCCAGAAATTAGAGACGGCGCGAATGGACGGAACGATGGTGGGCGAGCGGCGAACGGTCACCATGCTCTTCTGCGACATCAAAGGTTCTACCGCGGCGGCCGAGCAATTGGATCCCGAAGATTGGACCGAGATCATCAACGGCGCCTTCGAACACATGATAAAACCGGTCTACAGGTATGAAGGCACAGTAGCCCGTCTTACGGGGGACGGTATTCTGGCCTTTTTTGGCGCACCAATTACCCATGAGGACGATCCCCAAAGGGCGGTGCTTGCCGGTTTGGACATAATCGCTGGCATCGAGCTCCACCGCGACGAGATCAAGCATAAATGGGGTATCGACATCAACGTTCGCGTAGGTATCAACACGGGACGTGTCGTCGTCGGTACGGTTGGCTCCGATTTGCGCATGGAATACACCGCCATGGGCGATGCCATTAACCTGGCAGCCCGGATGGAGCAGGCGGCCGAACCAGGAACAATTCTGATCGCCGCGACGACCTACAAACTCGTGGAGCATCTTTTTGAAGTCCAAGACATGGGCAGCATATCTGTGAAAGGAAAAGATGAGCCGGTACCAACTTATCGAGTTCTGGGTCGCCGGTCGTCCACTCGTAGCCGCAGAGGCATTGACGGTCTGCAAGCCAATATGGTAGGTCGCGATCTGGAAATCACCACGCTGAGAAATACCATCGCTTCGGTTCAGCAGGGAGTTGGACAAATCGTCTGCCTGATCGGAGACGCCGGACTGGGTAAGAGTCGCCTTGTTCGAGAGTTAAAACAATCGGCGAGCAGTTCACCGTCGCCCGGCTCCGATCTGCAGTGGATTGAAACAGCATCTCTTTCCTATGAAACTACCCAGCCCTACGGTCTATTCCAGCGCCTTATTCGCCGACTAAGCAACATTGGACCGGCAGATTCAACAACCGTCCTCAGGGAAAAAGTCACGTCTTTGACCACAGGCCTTCAGGATGGCGAGGACCGGCGCAAATTAAGAGTGTTCGAAGCGTTGTTCGACTTAGAACCAAGTACGGATGAACCGCGTTTGGAGGGCGAAGCCTTTAGGAGAGAGCTGTTCCGGGTGATACCTGATATCTGGCGGCTGCGATTTTCTGAGCGGCCATCCGTCCTCGTATTTGAGGATCTACACTGGAGCGATCCCGTCTCCATCGACTTGCTCCTTCACTTACTACCCCTAACAGCCGAGATTCCATTGCTGCTGATTTGCGCCTTTCGACCAGAGAGAAATGCCCCTGCTTGGCGAGTTAAGACTTTTGCCGATGATGAATTTCGTCACCGGTATACAGAGGTCGCCCTGCGTCCTCTGTCGGACAGACAGGTAAACGAGCTAGTGGACGATTTACTTATGATTGCGGATCTTCCGATTGTGCTGCGCGACCGGATCTTGGAGCGTTCAGGTGGCAATCCCTTTTTCGTCGAAGAAGTTGTGCGAAGCCTGATCGATAGCGGTGCAGTCGCCGCTCAGGAGGAAATCGTTGATAACGAGCCTCTCGTCTTCTGGCGTGCTACCGGAGATAGCCACCAGGTTGAGATCCCTGACAATCTACAAGCCCTTCTTGCGGCAAGAATCGACCGGCTCGAAGAGGAGACCCGTCACACACTGCAGCTGGCTTCCGTTATTGGACGGACTTTCTCCCAACGTGTTCTTGAGTCCATCGGCAACAATGGCCATGCCTTGAACGTCGAGCGGGAGCTCGGCCAATTAGAGCGGCTGGAAATTATCCGTGAGGCTGCGCGCCTGCCGGAAGTGGAATACAAGTTCAGCAACCCATTGACCCAAGAGGTCGCCTACGCGACTATTTTGCTAAAGCAGAGGCGTGAGTTCCACAATAGAGTCGGCCAGGCCATGGAAACCCTATTTCCTGAGCGACTGGCCGAAATTGCCCCCCGTCTGGCTTCCCATTTTCGCGAAGGCGGTAGCGATGGACGAGCGGTGCACTATTTCACCCTGGCCGGGGATACCGCCTACCGTCTCTTCGCCCTTACTGAAGCCATAAAACATTACTCCCGAGCACTTGAACTTTACAAAACAGATACGGTTGAAAGCGAGGAGCTGATTCATTTATTCAGCCGGCGAGGACGGGCTCAGGAGCTAGCTAACAGGTATGCAGAAGCCCTTGAAAATTACACCGAAATGGAACGGCTCGCCGACGAACGGGGGGACGATGCTCTTAAGTTAGCAGCTTTGTTAGCCCGCACCATAGTCCATACCACCTTCTCCCCTGTATTTGACCCGAAAGTTGGGTTGCCTTTAGCCGAGGAAGCCCTGAAACTAGCCCAACAACGAGAAGATTATGCTGCCCAGGCGAAAGTCTTGTGGAGTCTGATGCTGGTGCATGCCTATGCACTGGGCGAGAACGCCACCGGCGCGATTTACGGTCGTGAGTCCCTTGAGCTGGCGCGGAAACATAACCTGACTGATCAGTTGCCCTATATCTTGAACGACCTTGGGCGCATCATGGCCTTTGACAATCGGATTGCCGAAGGGTTGCCCCTCATCGCCGAAGCCCAACCTATGTTCGAAAATTCTGGCAATCTACCCTTATTAAGTGACAACCGGAGTGCCAATTCCTTGTTAGCCTATTTCGCTGGTGACATGGAGACCGCGAGAGAATCGGCCGAAGATGCGTTGAGGATCAGCCGCTCAATTAACAACCAGATTGGCATAGAGGACAACACCTGGCGGGCCTGCATGGCCTATGCGGAGCAGGGAGAATTAGGCCGGGCCGTTGAAGGATTGGAGAGTGTCATCGACGCTACGGAAGGTATTCAATTGCAGACCTGGCCCTACCTGGCATATGTCTACGCGGAACTGGGAGCTGCTGCCGACACCTTAATACGGTACATGGCGATATTCGAGAGAGCTAGTTCGAGCGGTCCTTTCTTCAGGGATATTTACGCTGCCCAACTGACCAGACTGTATCTTGAGCTAGATGACCTTGAAAAAGCCCAGGATATTTTCGAGGAATATGCGTTAGCCGCACAGCCTTCTGACCTCTCTACGCTAAACTTGTGGTCCTTTCTTGCCCAGGCAGAACTGCTCTACGCCCAACAGGAGTATGAGGAGCTTGTCGCTCTTCTGGACGGGTCAATCGCCAGGATGGAGGAGGTCAAATTGGCCTGGTTTAAGGGAGACTTGCTTCTTCTTCAAACCCGCGCCCTGCTGGCCCTGGAGCCACCTCAAACTGACAGGGTCTTGAAGGTGCTAGCGAAGGCTATGGAGTTCACACAGGAAAGTGGGATCAAACGTGTCGCCTGGAAAGTCATGCTGCTCCTGTCAGAGTTGGTGGATGAAGACAAGGCCCTGGTTTTACGCAACCAGGCCCGGGAGATCATTGATTGGATCGCCGATGGCATTGAGGACTCAGATCTGCGGCAATCCTTCCTGAGTAAATCGCAGGTCCGTCAACTCACAGAGACTGATGGAACGCCTGAGAATCCTCAATGATAAGTGCTTGGGATGCTGGCAGATCTTCCTCACATCGCAAGGGTTTGATCAGAGCTTACCGAAGCTTCACTGATCAGTGTCTTCTCCAACTGACCCTTCGGCGATGACACGGGAAAGCAAAACCGGGATTCGGTGTGGTTGAGTCTTATTCTCCGGAATAGTGGGGGGTGCGTCGTTCGAAATAGCTGTCTAATGCTTCGGACAGATCGGGACTCCCGCGCAACTCGGCGATAGCTTCTAGCTCCAGCTCCTCCGTCCCACAGTAAACAGGCTCCATGCTGTTATTTATTAATCGCTTGGCGATCCCTTGCGTTCGGGGAGGGGACTTATGGAGGTTAGATAATAGGGCATCCACGGCAGAATCGAGCTCCTCATCTTTCACTACATTGTGAACTAAACCTATACCTTTAGCCTCCTCGGCCTTGAACCGTCCGCCAAGCATGATCAACTGCTTGGCCTTCGCCGTTCCTACCACACGAACGATCCGATGCGTCCCCCACAGGATTGGAAGGCCAAGCCGGACTTCCGGCAGGCTGAAGACCGTTCGTTCGCTGGCAATTCGGAAGTCGCAACATAGGGCCAGGATAAGCCCTCCACCTATACAGAAGCCGCGAATGGCGGCAATTGTCGGTTTCTCGATCTTCTCAAATGAGTCCAGACAGGCATGGTGGCTGGCGATCATCGCCCGGATCGACGCTTCTGACGCTTCAAGCCCGGAACGAATCAATCCCGGCTCGAAGCCGGTGGAGAAATGGTTACCTTCACTCTTTAGGACTACGCTCCAAATATCTCCCCTCGACTCTAACGCCTTACTGATTTCTCCTAATTCGATTAAAGTTTCGGTGTCCAGACTGTTGCCGGCCTCTGCTCTGTTTAGCGACAACGTGGCTACATGAGATTCTTCTGCAACGATCCAGTTTTCATAAGCCAGCATTGGCCTGTCTCCGTAATTTGTAACGTGTGGCTTCTCAGCTAAGTACGAATCGCCAGTCTAGCCTCTTCATCTAGGACGGCATTGATCCGCTTATATATAGCATCAGCTTCATCTCTTGTGTTGCCGATACAGGTCACGCCAAACAGGCCGAATCCACCGATGCCGCTCATCATGTGGAGGACTACGCCTTTCTGGCTCGTGTGATCAAAGTGGAGGCGGTGCCTGCTGACGATGTCGTAGAGATCGGCCGTGGTAAATACCCGGTAGGCTGGGGACTCAATGTGATCGCTGGAGACGTAGCATTTCTCTTCGCCGCGGGCAGTTCGAAATACGCCAGCCTCGGCGTCATAATCACCGTCCGTCAGGTACTGTAGCGTGAGATAAGGAGCCGTGGTCCCTCCTTTGCGCAGGTTAACCTCGATCGCATAAGGATCCCAGTTGCCGTCTACATCTCGAACTACGACGAAGTCGACGGCAAAACGACCAACTATTCCTTCCCCAGCCAATCTATTCCCTATCTTCAATGCTTCACGCATGATGGGCCAGCTATATTCGCTGTCGGCCGGAAAACGGGCGCCCAAGTACATCTGCCCACTCGGCCCGCCGAGCATTTGGTCATGGGTTGAGAGCATTTCGACCTCACCTAACGGCGTCGCCCTTAACTGGGCGCTCGGACTGTGCAACTCCTGGCCGACAATGAGTTCTTCAACGATCGCCCCGCCCTCCTGGACCTTCTCCATGTAATCTTCATACATGACATCTTCGAGTTCGAATTGCATGTTTCGTAGACAAGCTCCAACAGCAGCGATTTCGTTGGAATCGCCAGGTCCGGGTACAGAGCTCAGATCGACAATGGCATTGCCCATCCCGCCTACACCTTCATTAAGCTTTACGATCACCTTCTGCACTCCTGGTTTCTGAGCCCGGATCTCAGCGATGCTCTTGACGACGCTCTCCACGCTGAAAAGATCTTCGGCGCCGAGAGGATAGGCGACGCCCTCTTCAGCGAAAATCCGCCTGCTACCGCTCTTTGTGCCAAAAGCAAAGTACGTCGGATCGGGCGCGTACATGGGGATGCCGAGCCTAATAGCCAGTTCACGTTCCAGGTCCGTCGTGTTGAAGGGCACCATGTGCGCCTTATCAAGATTTGGCACGAGGGACCGGATGTGCTGGATCAGACGAGGTCGCTCTAGTAGCTTGGTCGTCAATGGACGGGGCGATCCATCGATTGGCGTTACCAATGAGAGACGTCTACGAGCGTTGCTGCTGATAACCCCGGGGAGAATGTCCAGGTAATAATCTATGATGTCCGGATCAATGGGCTGGGAAGTAATGTAGATAATCCGGATTTGGGGCTGGCGAAGGAGAAACAGTAAAAACAGAAAACGCTCTTCGTAAGCTTGCTGCTTGGTAATCGGTAGTTCGAAATCGACCGTCAGTGAAGGCACGATGACCAGCGTATTGGGTTCCTGTATCGGACCACCTGGATCATGCCGGCCGATCTCTTTCCATAGGGCCGGTAATTTGCGTTGCAGCTCTTGGAATCGCTCCTCGACCTCGTGTGGTTCGATTCTGGCTGCCGTGAGCTGTGACAAACTATTCATAAGAATCCTCCGGGCTCCGCATTAACTGTGCCAGGTTCGAAATCTTACCCTGTTGCCACTTATCATAGCAGAATAGGCTATCGCTGATCTACCCTCTTTGCTGATCAATATCACTGGCTGCCCAGAAAATCGTCCATAGCCTGAACTGTCGCGTCTTGCTTGTCAATGAATATATGATGGTTAGGCGAATCGAGCGTGACGATCTGGGCTTGTGGCGCCTCTTGTTGAAATGCTGAAGTCCTGGCGCGGATCCAAGGTCGTAATGTGTCCATCCAATATTGGTCGGCCTTCTCACAGAGATCGACGGTGGCATCTAGCGGTGCACTTGGATGGTAATCTCCATCGGGTACGATTGCCAGCATTGGAGCATCGGCCTCGCTAAATTCTGGGAGTTGGGACCAGATATCCACGTAGATGCCGTTCAGCAGCTCATTATCACGCGTGTCCTTCACGGACTCATCATCCTTGATGGTGATGTACTCCATCACATCGGCCTCGACGGCCTCCCCCAAGATGCGGGCCAGATCAGGTCGAAAGCGCTGATAGTAAGACATATAGGCCGCGCGAGAAGCCATGTCTTCGGTGGCCGGCTCGGTTGGGTTCACTGACCAAGTGGGATCGCCTGAAAGATCTGGGACGGGAACGGATCTCGGGAATACTGCATCAAGGAAAACTATGCTCTCCACACGGGCCGGATAGTACTTGGCAAAAAGCGGCATCTCAACACCACCGAAGGAATGCCCGACAAGTATCGGACGGTCGATGCCCATCTCGTCCAAAAAGTGGTGAATATCGCTAACCAATGTATCCAGATCATAACCCGATTCTGGACGGTCCGACCGTCCATGACCGCGTCTGGTCAACGCCAAAACCCTGTGCCGGCTGCGTAACCTTGGCGCCAGTTCTCGAAAGATATGGGCGGTGCTACCCAGACCGGCGAGCAAGACCATGGGTCTCCCAGATCCACCCCAGTCGAGATAATGTAACCTGACGCCGGCCGAGTTCACAAATCCTTCCCTAAACATGCATCCTTCCCTTCACATCGTTCCGTTATCAGGTTGATATGTATTATGACACATGGGTCAACAGGCGATTCAGATTTGTACCAACTTTCCACAAAAATGCGCTGGCTACAACTGAAGGAGGCATGCTCTCTGCAGCCAGCTTGGGAATCCGGCATCAACATCAGCGGGGGTTTGTCCAGTTCGACATATCAATTAGGTCCACTGGTGAATTATTTTAGAACCGCTGGTTGATTCGTGCTCCTCGGCGTCCAGACCAAATCATATAAGAGGATCGAAAGTCAAGCGATACACACATTCTCGATGGATATAACTCTGACTTCTCTTCAATATGGCATAGAATATATATATTATACGCCGAACATTGATTGCTGAATGGCGATTGGTGCTAAACGGTTTTCTTTCCTTGACAACATCTTTTCCAGAGAAGACTCCATGACTCTGACATTGGTATCGTTACATGTGGGGGATTGATCAGGATGACCTCTCTTTCGTATTCTATCTATAGGGTTTTTCCATCTTAGGTAATCCAAGGAAGTGTGCCATGAATCGGTGTATTAGCAGGGTGATTAGGAACAGCTCGCTCATCTCTCTTCCCCTCCTTTTTGGTCTAGGACTGCTGGTTGCTCTCATCGGGGTGATCAACCTGTCGACCGGCGTGACATTTGCCGATCCCATTGAACCCCCGGCAGGCTATCCGAAGTTAAGTATCTCTGTAAAGACGGTAACGCCAACACTGGCGGCGACGGATGGTGAAACCCTGTTTTACACCATCGAGATCCGTAATACCGGGGCCTACACGGCCGAAGAGGTCACCTTCACAGATATCATCCCGGAGGCAACCGTTTATAACCATGACGCCATCGCCAGCTCTGGTCCGCCGCCCACCTATGCGGCTGGCTTGCTGTCGTGGACCGGTGATGTTGAATTCGATGGCACAGTCCTCATCACATTCAGTACCTCCATAACCCCAACCTTTGCCGGTACGATTGTAAACTCGGCCGTAATTAGCCAGGCACTCATTGCCGAGCCCGTCGTAGTCACCGCCGAAACGACCGTCACAGATGCGCCAATTCTCTCCATCGACAAGACATCTGAACCCAGAATACCTGGAGCGAATAAACCACTCACATACACGCTTTCCGTGGCAAACTGGGGTCAACCAGCGGTAAACCTACCGATCACAGTCACTGACGACGTGCCTACTGACACGACACTTCGGACTATCGGCGCCGGTGGATGGCAAGGACCTGGCAACAGCGTCATCTGGACAAAAACTGTCAGCCTCAATCTTGGAGAGACCAGCCAATTCACGTACAGCGTCGATATCGGCGACGTACTCAGCGGCACGGTTATTACCAATGATAATTACCACGTTGAAAGCAATCTTACGGGCATTGCCTTCGGTGAACCCTACACCGTTACCGTTATTGATCCAATCCTCTCCCTTTCCAAGGTTACGTGGCCTGATCCACCGGGCTCGAATCGCGAGATGACCTACAACCTAACATTGGCGAATAGTGGCTCCATGGCGACCGGTCTGATTATCACGGACGTCGTGCCCACGGGCGTAACTTACGTGCGCGGCGGAACAGAGCAAGACGGCATCGTATCCTGGAATTGGCCCAAATTGGCGACCGGTGAATTTGCCGAATTCACATACACCGTCTACATCACGGACGTAGCCTATGTGGCTATTGTGAACGATGATTATGCAGCCTGCAGTTTCGAAGGGATATGTAGTGCCGGGAGGGCCTTAACCAGCGTGGTGCAGCCCGCCACATTTGCCGCCTCGGCTTTCCTCGATCCTATCGCCAAGAAACCCGGTGGCGGCGGTGGTCCCGTAACGCCCACTCTTGTCGTCGAAAACCTGGGACCGGGTAATGCTACCGACGCGATGGCACTCCTTACCTTTGGGCGAATCAGCGTGTCGGGCTCTGATTTAGTGGTGATACCGCCGGTTGGCATCATCACCGCAGATACCAGTTGCGGCAGTCATTGCGACAGGTTTTTCTGGGTAGGCGACCTCGGCTACGGGGACGTAATAACCTTCACCACTATTGAAGGACAAAGCACCATCGGTGGGGGGGAAGGCACACCCTATACCGCAACCGTGGTCATAACCGACGGCATTGGGATGACGACCACCATGCCGGTGACCGCTACGGCAGTCGGGCACATCACTCACTATGCCAATCTGCTGCCCGAGAAATCCGCTCCATCAGTAATCGGCCGCGGCCAACTGCTGACATACGCTATCCAGGTTTGGAACAGCGGTCTCTCGACTGACGATCCGCCATTTCCATGGCTAACCGACACGGTACCCTTGAGCACTACACTTGTCAATATCAGCCACGGAGGAATATCGCAGACCATCACCGGTTCAACATCCGTTTCCTGGACCTTACCCCATATGTCTCCAGGTGATCGGTTGGCTCGATCCTTCACCGTCAGGGTAGACGACGATCTCATCAGTGGCACCCAGATTGTAAACGACGGTTACCGGGCGTCATGGTACGAGCTTGAACTAGGCACGGTTTTGTCCAACACGGGTCCATCATTTACCACGACGGTCCAGGAAGTTGGGCTGATCGATTCCTATAAAGTGGTCACTCCTGCCTTAGCTATTCCCGGCCCCGATAACATATTGACCTTCTCGCTACACATCGTCAATTCCGGGCCATATTCAATTACCGGCGTCTCTGTGTATGACTGGCTGCCCTGGGAAAATAGCACCTATCAAAGAGATGCCTTGGCCACCGCGGGGCAGGTTATCAGCGATATTGTCAGCGTGGAATGGATGGGCGACGTGGCACCGTTCTCGGAGGAAGTGGTCACCCTAACTGTTCTTGTGGACCCCAATTACCAGGGGGCCATTACGAATACGGCCGTGATAAGCCACCCGGATCTGCTTGGTGATATCATTGTTGATGCCGTGGCCTACATCACGAGCGAGCCAGTTCTGAGGATAACTAAGTCCGCAGCGCCCGATCCTGTCCCAGCCAATGGTGATCTCAAATACACGATTCACGTGTTCAATCTGGGCCAGGTTGCCACCGGTCTAGTTATCACCGATACCATTCCTGATGGCTCCACTTATGTCGCCGATAGCGCAACCGGAGGAGGAGATCTAGTCGGCGACGAGCTATTCTGGTATGTACCTCTATTGCTGCCTGGCGAAAAACAGGATGTCGCCTTCACAGTAAAAGTCGGAGGTGGAAGCGTCGTAGTCAACGACAGTTATGGAGTTAGCTCGGCAGAGGGTATCAGCGCCTTGGGCGCTCCTGTCGTTACCCAAATCTTTGGAGGATTTCGGTTCGTATATCTGCCGGTGATCGAGAAGCCACATTGATCCCACATTTCTGACAGCTTCTCTTGGCAGCTATCATCTAGCCGTCATTGCATCAATCTGCAGACGCTCGCTTCTGCATTTCGTCCGCCGGCACGTCCTCCACATGCGTGGCTAACCACCATTGGTTGCCACTGGCATCTCTCACGGCAGCGCTGCGATCGCCGTAGAACTGATCTTCGGGCTCCCTCAACGAGGTAGCACCTGCTTCAATCGCCTTCTTATATGCCGCGTTGACATCTTCTACATATAGGTAGAGAAGAGCGGGAATAGCATCCGACTCGTTCGAAGGCTCACCCATCATAACCGTCGAATCGCCGATCTTAACCTCGGCATGCATGATGCCCCCGTCTGGTGTAGTGAGCAGTTCGCGCTGCTCGGCGTCGAATGCCTCCTCCAGAAATTTGATTAACTCAGCCACTCCGATGACGACCAGATAGGGCGTGACGGTATGGTAACCTTCAGGAATATACTTAGCTGACATCGATTCTTCCTCCTTCTATCATCGTTCATTTATCATTATTGCACCGATACCACGGGCGCCATATCAAGGATTTAACAACCATCTATATCCGACCAGACCCATCGATTGAAGAATCATTGAAGCCTGGATCCAGTGAAATACCGCCATTTGGCGAGCGCATCGACCAGGGCGTTGACTCGATCGGACGCATCTGGCCTGTCGACTAATGTTGGTTGATAATTCGTCGGACATGGATTGGTCAATGGCCAAGATTGCAAAGCGAGAGGACCCTTACTCAATTGATCTGTTCATAGGTCCCGATTGTTTATTCCGCCGCTTGCCTCGTAGAAAACTGCCGATGTGCCGTCCCATATGGGCCATTATAGGTGGAGGTAAATCTGGATGGCACTCACGGAGGGCATCTTCAAGGGGGACAGGCCACCTCTCCTGGAAATGGACTATCGTTCCGGCGACTTCTGCTTCTTCTAGAACTTCCAGCGCCTTTCGAAGAACCCGCCGCTGCTGCTCCTTATCTCCTGGCTGTCCAAGGATATGACCAAACGGAAACTCGACGGCCAGGGTTCTGGGAACACCCACTCTCTCGGCCCAGAAGGGCATATTGGTCACCATGATGGTGGACATCCCGGCCGTTTCAAAAAGCCGTGCCAACACGGGCACGTTTGCAGCGCATTCGGGTCAGGCCACCGTAAGCAGCACACAATCCACTCCATCCGCGATGAGTCGATCTGCCACTTGTGGACCATACTGCTCTTTCCAGCCCGAATGATCGGCCGGATATCCCTGGTAACCCATAAACGAGTAGGCCTGTCCCCCTAATCCACCGATTTCTCCATCCGCTGCAAACTCTTGAAATCGCTGGACCGGAAGCAAGATGTTCAAATCCTCCTTAACTTTGCTTCCGTTTATATGGTGATGACTAACACCAATCGTCTTTGGGTTAATATCCACGAGGATGGTTCGAAACGTAGGATCTCCCCAAGTTGGTTCTCGGCTTTCCCTCTCAAGATCAAAAGGTGGTTCCTCCTCAGGGTTATACAGGCCTCCAGAGGTTACTAGTCCAAATTTGGATTGGCTCAGCGCCTTGGCCATCGGTGTCCAAGGGATTGGAAGATCCTTGCCGATCTGAGTCATCCGATAATACCGGCTAACCAGCCGCGATGTGTATTTGAAGCTGTCGACCTCCACCAATTCCTCCTAATGACTGAGTTGATCAGATCAGCTAAGCTGTTCAATCCAATAAGGTTATCAATCTGGCGCCTGTTGTTGTCGCATACATTTGGGAAAGATGCTGTGATCTAGATCTCGTTTAGCTAATGCTAATCCGATTCCTACCACTTTCCAAGGTTCGGGTTTCCAAGTCGAAGTCCTTCGACCTCAACTAAGAAATCTAGGAGACAGTTCGGAATGAGTCCCAGTTCGACCTATCCTTCGCCAGCGATATCAGGAGGCTGAAAGCATAAACGGCCATTTTGATCGACTATAAGGAGCCTAGGATCGCCGATCTCGCCTACGTACCCATCCTTGGACCAAGCACGAGCGGCTAAAAGGACCCAATTACCGGCCGGATCCTGGATCGCCTTTGCGGCATAGTTTGTTCCAATCTCGTCGCCGAGTAGGAATTGGTCGGCGATCATCTCGAATGGTCCTAGCGGATTATCACTGACCAAATAATGGGTGCCTGTCTCCAACCTCAGGCCTGGTTTGGCACGCCGTTCATCAGAATAGAGTTGGTGACCGGTGCAGAATAACAAGTACCAACGATCTCCGATATGAACCAGCTGGGGCACCTCTAAGTGTCCAAAGTCACCTGCTTGGGTTACTGGACCCTGTACCTCCCAGGACATCAGGTCGGTAGAAATAGCATGGGCTATAACACCGCGACCGAGACGGGGGCCACCGCCCGATCTGGCAGTGATGTAAACATGAAACAGGCCGTCATGCCAAAATACCCAGGGATCCCTCCAGGCTTGATCGGGCCATTGCTCGGATTCGAGTAGTTCGTACCATTGTGGATCAGCTTCCAAGATCGGATTCCCTGGGAATTTGCGCCAGTTGATAAGATCATCCGAAGTGGCCAGGCCGATCCGTTGGATCAACCCCTGCTCCTGCCGGTTAGTACCTGTGTAAAAGAGATACCATAACCCGCCGTACTTGATGACGCTGCCCGTCCAGGTGGTGTAGTCATCCCAGGCGTCACTATCCTCAGCAGAGGGAGACAGCGCATCGGGCAGAATCTCCCAGTTTACCAGGTCCTCTGAGACGGCATGCCCAATAGTCACATGCCAGTGGCGACGCTGCTCATCGCCTAGCGAACGTGGCGCCTGCAGATAGAAAATATGGTAATAGGGCCCGTCTTGGGCGAACCAGAAATCCCACAGCCACTTATCAGGCAAACGGAGCATTATGCCTCTCCTTTATAGATTCGCCATTCGGCGATCAAACCATTGATGACCTCGGCCGTCCAAAGAAGAATTTCCCGCTCCTCAACCTCCGGTTCAACATGAGAGCCAGAAGTTTTTCCAATAATTGCGATGCCATCTCCACCTTGCAGGGCGTGATGAACGTGAATCTGATACTCTGGGAAATTCACCATGTACTTCTGCATAAAATCCTCTTCTTGAAAGACGTCGCCCGCGTAGTCGGTAAACTTGAGGTCACTTGAGGTCATAGAGGCAATCCCCTCCAGGTCTCCTTCATTCACAAACTGAATGTACCGCAGTACAACTGAAAATGGGGTCTTCTCAGACAAAGCTCCTGCCTCCTTTCTCCGCAGAATCCTTCATGGCGATTCGTTTTTTCCTTCTAAGCCTTTATCTCGATAATGCCGGTTTGACCACCATCGTTCAAAATGGGGCTGACCATGGAACCCGTGAAACGCCATCATAAACCAAAATGCTCTGCGATCCGGTCCGCCAGTCCTGCAACCGTCGTCTTATTCCCGCGAAATAAGTGCTTGATATTCTCCTTGCGGCTCTCTTCAAGGATCGTCTCCGTAACAAGCCTGTCAAAACTCAGAAACTTGGCCCACATATCCTCTGGCTCCGGTAAGGCCAGAATCCACTCCTTCATAGCAGCCCGATCTTCAGACGTTTCCCAGGTCCTGGCTCGCGATTCTTCATCCGCGTCAATGCAAATAACATTCTCAGGTTTTACGGCTTGTACCAGCACTGATGGATGGGTGATCCCACCATCGATTATTTGGGGTCCACGGAATTCTTCGCTGTCCAGGTCCTCTGCGAGCAGATCTAGATATTCAGCGTTCGCCGCCTTATACATGGCTTCAAAATCTTGCAAGGATAGGGACAGCGACCAGGCTAATGGATTCTCCGCCGAAAACCAGGCCTTACTCGCTGGATGGCGATCATCATTGTATCTTTGCATATACCGGTCGAAGACGTATTCATCCATGTCGTAAACAGGTATCCCACATTTTTTGGAAAGCGCCCGGCTGATGGTTGATTTTCCAGAACAGGATCCACCTATGATCCAATAAATCTCGTCCCGCTCCCAAAGGACGATTCGCGCCTTGTCCAATAGCTCTTGGTTAACGGCAAACATTATACTCATAGTTTTGGGCTTTCTATTGCGCGATGACCATGCTGCTGCATGATCGACGGGGAATTTTATCAGTCTGCTTCACCAGCCTAACTATCCTCGATTTGCTCTATGGCGAAGTTGTAGAGGCCCGGAATCTGGTTTAGCATGAACTGATCGTCAGCCGGCGTTGCCCGACCCTCGTAGGATTTAACGGCGATTTGAATGAGTTCCGACCATTGGGGATATGTACCTTCAGCCCAGAGTCCTGCTGCGGTTTTCGAGATGACCACGTCTCGTGTCTGAAAACTGTACATGAGCCGGCACAAGTTCAGAGCACAATAGGCTGGATAATCCACGAGATGTCTCTCGACGTATTCCAGTTCACCCCGAAGGCCTTCCTCGAGCTCGTTCCAAGAGGTCGCCGGATATAATTGCCGCGGATCTAGACCTTCAAGGACAATACATCGACCGGCTCGTATATGTTCACGATGCAGCGCCCAAGAATTATCCGTCGCTTGTTTCCACATCTGGCTCTTTGGAGGAGACTTCTTTTTAGCGTCCTCCAAGAGAATATAGTACCCATCCATTTCCTTTCCCAGGGGCGGGAACTCGCGGGCCATTGACTCGTGAAGATCGTTCAATTGCTCGCGTTCGTTATCTGTAAGCGGCCCACCAAGGATGACGTGAAAATCAATGTCTCCCGTGTATCTTGTCTCTGGAAATACGGTGGCGCCATATATATAAGCCCCAACCAGCTTGCCGCCCAATATCCCCTTAAGGCCGTCGCGGAACGCCCGGCCGATCTCCTCGACGCCAGCCATGTTGTCAACATCATTCTGGTCAGTCACGGAACTGATTCCTCAATGGCAAATAGATTGGCAATAGCACAAGTGCACATTATATCAGCCGGCGGCCGTTGCCGGGATTATCTGGGCCCAAGAAACCGCCAGTTGGTAAGATTCCCGGTAGCAACCTGGGGCCTGCCTGCAACTTCGCTGTTATAGACATCTGGCGGTGATTCACTGAAACCGATTCCGCCAATGGTCCTAGTAAGTCCTGACCTTAATGAGCCAGCTCAAACTCTTTTAGATAGAAGATTGATTCAGAGTGCAGCGATCTCTATCG
>JBARZW010000250.1:0-8619 GCA_049650305.1 Promineifilaceae bacterium (SeqCode) | reverse complement strand
TATGACGTGGATACGACACCATTCAAATGTCTCGACTACACCCACGGCGAAGTAGCCTTAGTTTCTGGTGGAAAGTCCTTTGAAGTTTTCGTCAGCCCATATTCGTTAGGATGTGATGTACCGGCCGAAGTAGTTGCAGTATCTTCAGTAGAAGAACTGGAAGATTGCCGGCCCGAGGGCAAGATCCTTCTAATGAATGGGGCCATCTGTGCCGAACAATTAATGCCCAAGAACTTCGTTTTCTACAATCCCGAGCATCATCAAAAGACGATCGCCCTCCTCGAGAGAAAAAAGCCTGCGGCTATCATCACGGCAACCGTACAGAATCCAGAGCTGGTTGGCGCTCTCTATCCATTTCCATTGATCGTCGACGGCGATTTCAACATCCCGGTTGCATATTGTACAGATCGGGTGGGCGAAGAGATAGTACGCCATTCGCGGGGTGATTTTCGTCTTTACATCCAAGCCGAAAGACTCCCATCGACTGCCAGCAACGTAATCGCTCGAAAGAACCCAGGAGCTACGGCGAAGATCGTAATAACAGCTCACATCGATGCCTACGAGGATACGCCAGGAGCCTCCGATAACGCCTCGGGCACTGTCATTTTGATGCTACTGGCAGAGATGCTTAGCGGATACCAGGGCGAAGTTGGCGTTGAAATAGCCGCATTCAATGGCGAAGATCACTACAGTGCCGGCGGGCAGATGGATTATCTGGACCGGTATAGAAATGACCTGGACAAGATTATCGTTGTCATCAATGTGGATGATGTTGGTTACATCAAGGGAAGGTCTACATATTCACTCTATGGCTGTCCGCCGGACATGCTTAAAAAAGTAGAAAGTGCTTTCGACGAATACAATGGCATCATCGAGGGGGAGCCTTGGTTCAATGGCGACCACATGATATTTGTGCAAAGTGGCGTGCCCTCCATCGCCTTTACCGCAGAACTGATGCCAGAATTAATGGCCACAGTGACCCATACTCCAGCTGATAGGCCAGAGCTCGTCGATCCTCAAAGACTGGTCGAGGTCGCCCGGGCACTAGAAAGCCTCGTATCGCGATTTTGAGTGATTACCGGTGAATCGCGCTGCTATCCGGCGGTACTTGAGGGGCTTTTGGCAGGAAATCTCTGCGGACCCGCGCCGGTCAAGGAACATTCAATTGTTGAGGTGCAGAGCCGATAGTTGCCGTTACCCGCACTATACGCCCGAGCGGACCGGTCAAAAAACCTAACAGATGAGCTTAAGCGCTGGCGAATTCCGCTGCAGCACCGGGACGTTCAGCTCTTGTATCCTTCACTTCTGGCAGATGTTCCATGCCTGATGCTTCCTTTAACTGCGCGCAAAAATTCAGCAGGGGGAGGTTTGATTCTGCGCCAGGCAAAATATGACAAATGACACGTGACAAAGAGGATCCAAAAATGTTATCCTGAAGATCGGATGGTGCGCCGATCATCCTTTTAGAGACTTTGCGCGAGCCGTTTCAGGAATTCACCTGAATTAGTGGGCTAGGCTATTACCCTGGATACCCCTTGGAGAGTTGGCAAACATATCTTTTAGGGTTGGTTATTGTTAAACCTCCGCGTCTGATTTTCTTGTTTCTGATGCTGGGGCGCCTTATTGTAAGAGTCATGGGGATGAAATATTGAAAGGGAGAGTATGAAATGTTTGCAAGAAAGACCCTGGTATTCGTGAGTCTGGCTGGCGCCATCCTTTTTTTGATCGTCGGTCTGGCTGCTGCAGGAGCTAACGTGTTGGCGGAGACGCTTTCCTCTGAGGAACAGCTGGGAAAGTCGATATTTTTCGATGAGAATCTTTCTATCAATCTGAACCAATCCTGTGCGAGCTGTCATGGGCCAGGAGTAGGCTGGACAGGCCCCGAATCCGACATTAATGTACACGGGGCTGTTTACGAAGGTTCAATACCGGGTCAATTTGGCGACCGGAAACCACCAAGCGCTGCCTACGCGACGATAAGTCCAATCTTCTACATGGACAAGAAGGGACTCTTCGTCGGTGGTAACTTCTGGGACGGCCGGGCAACGGGCGAGATACTCGGCAATCCGGCCGCCGATCAGGCGCAGGGACCGTTTCTGAATCCTAAGGAACAAGCCCTCCCGGACTCAGCATGTGTGGTTTACCGGGTGTGCAACCCTGCAGTGGATTACCCCGTATCCTTCGAAGATGTTTGGGGAGATGAAGCCTGTAATATCACCTGGCCGGCGGATATCGATACGGTCTGCGCCATCGAGGGCGCAACGGTTGCATTATCGCCTGAGGATAGAGAAAATTCGGACCAGGCCTATGGTAATATTGCCCTGTCCATCGCGTCTTACGAGGGTTCGAGTGAAGTGAACGCTTACAGCTCAAAATATGACTTCGCTCATGCCGGCGCTGCCAAATTATCAAGAGAAGAGCAACGTGGCTTCGCCCTGTTCCGCGGCAAGGGACAGTGCCACCGATGCCATATCAGCAACGGACAAGAAGCATTCTTCACAGATTTCACCTTTGACAATCTTGGCGTACCCAAGAACCCAGAGAATCCGTTCTACGATGTCGATCCCGCTTTTGTTGATCTGGGTTTGGGTGGTTTCTTGGAGAGCGCCGGATATCCGGAAGACGTCTACGAGGCCGAATTGGGCAAGCAAAAGGTGCCTACCTTGCGAAATGTAGACCTGAGACCAGATGATAAGTTTGATAAGGCCTTCGGCCATAACGGCTATTTCAAGAGTCTGGAGGGTATTGTTCATTTCTATAATACCAGGGATACGAAGGAAGTGTGTCCTGGCGATTATACAGAAGCCGAAGCTTTAGCTGCGAATTGCTGGCCGGCGCCAGAAGTGCCAGAGAACGTGAACAGTGATGAGCTGGGTGACCTGGGCCTGACGCCGGCAGAAGAGGCGGCGATCGTGGCCTTCCTCAAGGCGCTCAGCGACGGTTTTGTACCATAGTCTATGGCCGAGGGTCGCGATATTCTCGAACCAGATCCGTAAGTCGGCGATTGTTAGATCATTCAATGCTGGATGCCCGCGGCTTCTCCCGAAGGGCTGCGCCAGGACGGTATTCATGGTCTCGCCGGCATGAGGGTCTACCTTTCCGGCTTCCTGCAGACTTTGTTCGTTAATAGTCTGACATCTTAAATAGAATTGGCTGGATCCCCGGTCTTCGCTTTTTTTTATGAAATCGCGAGCGAGAGGGGCCTCGCTCGCGATTTGCCATTTCAGAGGGCGGTCGCTTACCCGTTAAGGGCGGCTGCCAAATCATGATCTGGCAGCAGTGCCGGGAAAGAACGCATTGCAGCGATCAGCGCGTGGAAAACAGGGGCCAGAGAACCAGCAATAGCGACAAAGCGGGCGGTTTCCCGCCGTCCTTTACTGCCGTTTCGCCTGAATAAGACCCAGGAGGGGTTCAGGGTCGATCAGGCTTTAGCGATAGCGCGTCTTCGGCTGAGAGGGTTACCGCCTCGGCAACGCCAACGGCGAACTCGAAATCAATTGAATCGATACCATCTTCGTATTCCCCTGGGCAATGGTAGTTTGGGTTTCTGAATTCCGAGGTATCAGTGACCATTATCGCCGGGAAACCTTGATCCCAGAACGAAGAATGATCAGAACGCTTCAAATCCGGCGGCACGAGACCATCAAGATCCAACTTAAGCGAAACGGCCGGTATTCCCAATTCATCCGCATAGCCGGCGATGCTTGAGGCGTGGGTACGGGCGTCACTATCGAACACCAGAGCGATGAAATCACCACGGCTATCGTTGTCTTCTATTTGCCCGATCTGGTCAGGATACAGCTGTTCAAAACCCGCGGGCAGCGCTTGCGAGTCAGGTTCGTCACTCTTGAAACCTATCATTTCATAGTTATACATGACGACGACTTCTGTGTTTTGGGCGCGCTGACGGGTCACGAAGGTCTTTGAACCGAGCAACCCTCTTTCCTCTCCATCCCAACAGGCGACGGCGAGGGTCCGGTCATGATTCTGGGAAGCGAGGATCCTGGCGGATTCTAGGACGGCGGCCACGCCGCTCCCGTCGTCATCCGCTCCGTTGCAGTCAGGAACCGTATCGTAATGAGCCGATACGACCACGATTTCCTCGGGCTCTTTCTCTCCTCTATGCCAGCCAATAACATTTACATAGTCACCGACCTCTTGAAGTTCAACTTCATAACCCAGCTCTTCAAATCTCGCGGCGCAAAGATTCTGTACGGCTAGGTGATGATCGCTATCTACATCTCGCGGCTCTCTGGCGATGAAGGCTAGATCTTCTTGATATCGTTCAATGTCAGGTTTGGGCGCTGGCGAAAGTAGGCTGCAACCAGTCGCCAATACGAAGAAGACTAAACAAAGGATGAAGTAAGTGCGTTTCCTATGGTCAATCATACTATTTGGTTTCTCTTAGGCAGTTACTAATCCGATAGGACAGAATAGCGATCAGCGGTCGCGTCCTTGAGGAAAATCGGTCGCATTAATCACCGCGGTCCTGCTCTATTTCCGGTTATTCTCCATCCAATCGACAGCGTAATCCACCAGCGACCGTTGCCTGTACAAACGCACATCGGCCTGGGCGATTCGATGGATCGTGATGTTGTTCGTCGAATCAAACGATGCGCCAAGCTGCTCGAAATCGTCATCTTGCAGATCTAAGGTTTCGTAAGTTACCCAACGCTGCTCTCCGTCAACCAGCATTGAACTGCCGGTCTGGAAGCTGTGTTTGCTGGGATAATCACAACGATACTCTGCCAGGTGAAGAGAGGTATTATTTGAATGACCTACTCCCAAGAGTAAAACGTAGCCGTCCAGCTCGTATAGCTTACCAACTGGAGACATATCACCGAGATCCTCCTCAAGCGAATGATCGGATATGAGATATTCGGCCATGGGACCCTTTGCCGCAAACGAAGAAACCGGGTGGTCACTACGGATCGTTCCAGGCCAGGTCCGGAATAACTCCGGAATAGCACCCATCATCCGTGATGGGGTTGTCGCAGGGTTGTATGGTGGAGTCGATTCCCGGATGAGAGGCCACCATGCTTCGGGAACAGGTGGGTTTTCCCACCTTGCCGGATCGCTGTTGTCAGAGGTGTGGCTGGGCATCATGAGCGTGCCATCCTCCCCAAGCACATCCAGCAAGGCCAGAACAACCGCCTCCGGGCCGCCAGGGATCCACCCTAATTTGCTCATGGAGGAGTGTACCAACACTATTTGACCGGCTGAAAGGCCGCAAGCGTCTAACACTTCTGCCAGCGAACGCCTCGTTAGTGGTGTCTCGGTTTTTTGAACGATCTCTGCTTCGGACAATCTACATCTCTCCTACTCTTTCGGTGGGTCAGACTTGGATCCCGTAATGGAATCGTGCAGGCAAATCTCGAGCCAGTGTAAACGCCTACGGAAACGATGGCAAACAAAAGGCCCGGGATTTGATCAGAGTGTGAGAGAGAAAGAGGGACTGATTGGGTCAAACAGACCCGCTACCAGGAGTTCAAGCTTCTTGTTCACCAGCATTGATCCCGCCAAGGTGGGTCTAGAATTGCCTGTCTGGCGCCAATTGGGGCTCTGGCCGAAAGGTCTACAGGAAGAATCCCAGAGTCTGTCGTTTACACGAGAGGCGTGTAATAAAGGGTGTCCAAATACAAACCATGACTCTTCCCCGTCTTGTCGTCAAACTGGAGTTCCCTTAGCACACCACCGAATCTGGAAAATACGCCATCCAATCGCTTCGACCCGCGAGCGGTGGCTATAACCGTCCTGGGTGTTTTCATCTCCGGCGTGTCGAATACCTCGTACACATCAAATATTTCAGTTATCGGGATCAACATGATGACCGGCACAACCGTGAATATGAAACCACTAACCTGGCTTTTTTTCTCGACGAAAACAGGAAAGCCCGACACAATGGCAGAGATACCATTTTTCCCCTCCAGCTCGACCAGAGAGGGTATCAGCGAGCGCGGCCGCTCTTTTTCAAACCTTGCCCGCAAATCTGGTGACAGCAAAGCGGTGGTTTTTGCTCGCTGTTCTGGTGGCAGATCCAATAATGCCATCTCGAAGAAAAGGAAGGCCTTGGCGCCGAGGGAGAGCGATCCGGTAGCCCTGGCTAACTCCGAGGGCTCGATTATGTTGTCCGCGGCTGCCGTGAAAAGGTTGTAGAAGCGTCCTCCATTGTCAAGGGCTTTTTGAGCCCTATGCACGGTCTTATAGGGAACGAGTTCTCGCATCAAGGCTACCCCACTTAGTTCGCTTCGAGATTATTTACCGAGGCGCTCCGATTCGCCATAAAACCACAAGATGTGTCGGCACTCTTTGCAGATATAACAGTCGCCTGATGGATTAAGGAAGTCGAAATCTAAGAGGCTCGCCATCTTCGTGTTTAGCTGCGCTTCCTTTTTCCAGAACTTCTGACCACTACACATGGGGCACTGCAGCACAATGCCAGCCCGCTGAAATACTCTTGCTTCGTCGGCCATCGTATCCTCTGGTTCAATTATGTTGAGCCTACCTTACTGATCTCCTGCTTTCTCTCACAACCCAGGAAGACCAGAGGCAGCTACTCGAAATGTAATGTCTGTCTGAGTAAAGTGTAGCAGGGAGCGCGGAGTCGCACATCGGACTTGTGGGTAATCTTTGTATAGCAATATGGCTAATCAGGATGCGGAGTATTTCGCCTGGGTCGTTCATCGTCGCTCCCAAATACTTATGCTGCTGATTCGACGGTTAACCGATATCCTCGGTCTAACAGTATCTACCAGATCCCCTCTTTCTCTACACCGCGAGCGGCTCCTTCTTTTGTTGGTGCATCGCTAGGTAGAGTTGGAGCAAATGGGCGAGATTATGGCCTTGCAGGAGGAGGTTTGGTCGTACAAGGCAATCTGGAGGATCACCTAGCACGATCTAGGCCACATTTTCGTTTTCTGATGTTCCTGAATCAAGACTATTTCGGATTTGTCGTATTATTGACTAGAACAGCGGAATCAAGCAGCTGGACCTGAATTGGAGTTCCGCTGTTTATCTTGGAAACCCCCTCGGGAATGGTCGCCACGGAATTTGATATAGCCATCTCGCGAAGCCGGCTCTTCATCCTTAGCGGAGTGAATGATAGCGCGTCCTCGCCCTGGACCAGCTGGCCAAATATGAACTGCGTCCAATCCACCACTCCCTGCAAATCCTCTTCTAGGATTGCATCCAAGGTGTGATGGCTTTGATCGGTCCAGCCGCCCAGTTTCTTTATGCCGGGTAGCGCCAATTGCAGAAAAGCCATGAGATTCGACGGGGGACCGCCGGGGAGGCAGAAGACGGGCTTGCTCTCGAACAAGCCAAAGCCGACGGCTTTGCCCGGACCGATTCTTACCTGATGGAATATCTTTCTCCAGCCCATGCCGTCTAATGTGTGAACGACGAGATCTCGAGCGCCCTTCCAGGCGCCTCCACTAGTGAGTACTACATCGCAACCGGCCAGAGAGGTCTCAAGTCCCTCTCGAATATGGGAGGGATCATCGGGCACCACTCTGGTTTCAACCGGCCAACCGTATTTGGCGCACCAGGCAGCCAGAGTTACCATGTTGCTGGCGTAGAGTTTTCCCTCGACCAGCGGCTCTCCTGGTGCGATCACTTCATCGCCAGTTGCCAGGATCCCAACCCGCGGTCGCTTATGCACCAAAACATCGCTATGACCGCCGGCAGCCAGCAATCCTAGTGACGCGGGCTCGAGAGGAGTCCCTGCATTTATGAGATGATCGTGCTTCTGGAGATCAGTGCCCCGGACAAGTATATTTCGGCCCGGGCTTGCATCACGCGTAACCGCAAGGGTCTCGCCATCATATGACGTAAACTCCACAGCAATTACGGCGTCGGCGCCGTCCGGTAAGCGTGCGCCGCTCAACACCTTGACCGTTTCACCCGCTCCTATTTCACTGTTCCAGGCGCCACCAGCAGCTATTTCACCGATGATGCGGAGGTAGGCCGGGTCCTTGGCTGACGCGGAGGCAATATCTCCTGAATGAATCGCGAAACCATCTTTCAGGGATACGTCGACCGATGGGGATTCGGTTTTTGAAAAAAGATCCTCCGCTGCAATCCTGCCGGTTGCTTCAACAAGATCGAGTCTCTCTGATGATAGCGGTCGGACGTGGCTGATGGTCTTGTCCAGCGCCTCGCTGAATGAAATCATCTCGATAGGTATCGCTCGACAATGAGATCGGTGATGCCTGTAGAATCGTCTAGATCAAATTGCCGTATGCCGGTCTCTAGCGGGGTGTCTGAGACTACAGCAAAACAGTGTCGCTGATCGCCGATCAGGTCCAAGCCTCGTTCCTGGCGAACCACCTCGATGGCTGGCATACCTGCTCGCTTGAACCCCTCAGCCAGAATGATATCGACGCCGGATATGCCGGCAGCGATCTCGGGCAGACTCATTTCGCGGTCCAGAAACCGGTAGGTGGCGATCTTATCGGGAGAGGCAACAACGACGTGATCGCTTCCAGCCTGGGCGTGACGCCAACTGTCCTTTCCCGGGTGGTCGATATCAAATCCAGCATGATAGTGATGCTTGACAGTAGCAACTCGATAACCGCGTTTCTTGAGCTCGGCGATTAGTTTCTCAAGGAGTGTGGTTTT
>JBARZW010000249.1:0-12597 GCA_049650305.1 Promineifilaceae bacterium (SeqCode) | reverse complement strand
CCCGCTCGGAAACGAAAACAATCTGTTTGCCATCGGGTGACCATTTGGGCAGATAATTATCTCCATTGCTATCCGTAAGCGGCCGCCTGTCGCTGCCATCAGATTTCATGATGTAGATATCCGATTTGCCGGCACGATACACCATAAATGCTATCTCTGCGCCGTCCGGCGACCAGGCAGGTTCGAGGTCATTACCAGTTTCGTGGGTCAAGCGATGCAAGTTGGAGCCTTCAACGTTGACCGCGTAGATCTCGAAATCCCCATCCCGATCAGATGCAAAAGCGATTTGAGCACCATCAGGCGAACAGGTAGGCCAGTAATCTTCCCCGCTGTGATTTGTCAATCGCTCGGGATCGCCGCCATCTGTGTCCATGATGTAAAGTTCCATGTTCCCGTCTTGCTTGGAGGTGAAGGCAATCACGTTGCTTCTGCCTTCAAGTGGCGGCTTGATAGTGAGTGCGATTGTGGCGATGACGGTAACAATCTGCGTCGTTGGAGCTGGGTCGGGGATTTCTGCGGGTAGTGTGGGCGTCGCCGTGGGATCTGGGCTGCCGCAGGCGGTGAGCAAAATCAACATGGTCGCCAGCATGATGAAAGTCAGTTTGTGCATAACGGCCCTCGTAATCCTTTCTACTCCTGTGAAACCGCGCAGCGGAAGCCCGCGCCCGTAAAAAGTGGTCAAGATATAAGAACAACGTTGTTGTCGATCAATGATCTCCGTACGATTTGTATCAGTATCCCTATGCACATAGCGAAAGCGACCTGAAGAATCCATTTCTACAAAAGCATCTGAGACTTATGTGACGATTAAGGTGCCAATAGGAGAGCCACGAGACATAGAATCCGCTAAGTTCGTTACCTGGTGGAATTTCAACTCAAAGGCGCATTGAGATGGATGCACGGCCCAAGGATGATCACCCTCAAGGCACGTCACTAGCTCGCCTACTAGTAGCAGCTCAGCCATAGGAACAGCACCTAGTTCGTTAGCATCACAACAATCCAACTGGAGATGTAAGTCTTAGTCCACACAAATGCGGCAAGTCATTTACGCCGGGAACCGCGAAAAAAAATACGCGACCAACCGAAATGATACTCCTCAGTATAAACTGTTTGATTCCCGTATGTCTATGGGTCTAGAAGGCATTGGCGACCAGGTTTCTATTGTAGACCTTGGTAGCTGAAGCGCTGTGGGTTAGCACAGTCGTTCAACTTATTCCCGACCACTCGCCTGCATCCTTTTCAAAGCTGGATCCTTCGTCTGTAAATGTCTTGGATTCAGATCGGATTCCCTTCAGTTTTGTAGGCTTGCTGAGGGATGTTACTGTTCCAATGCAAAGTCTGACAGAGGAGACTGGTGGAGAAAAGAAGGAAAAAAGAGCGAGATCTAAACTGGCTCGTTAATCGGAAATGGTGACCTAGGCTCTCTTTATATGTCTCTCGGGCTATGGTGCAAGCTTTATCAGGCTGAATTCGCCCGGTGAATTCCGACGCATTACAATACAGATCACCTGCTTTTTCAATGGGATGCCGATGGCAGATCGATATTCTTGAGCCTATGCCACAACAATCCATTTATACCATCGGACACGGCGGTCGGACCGTCGAAGCCTTCCTGGAATTACTCCAGCGGTACAATATCGCCTATCTGATCGACGTGCGCTCGCAGCCCTACTCCCGCTACCAGCCGGAGTTCACGAAACAGGCCTTGGAAGGCTATCTCAACACCCAAGGCATTCGCTATGTCTTTATGGGCGATAGACTGGGTGGCCGACCTGATGATCCTAATTGTTACATTGATGGCAAGGTCGATTACGAGCGGGTCCGCGTTCAAGAATTTTACCTGGCCGGCCTGGAGAGGCTGGAAAAAGCCTGGCGTGATGAGTTAGGCGTGGTTCTACTTTGCAGCGAACGACACGGATATCGAGGGTTTCGCCAACAAGCCAATCCGGAGCCGGTGGCAGCTCATCAAGATGACCAACGCTCCCCTTATCCGTTTGGAGCTAGTGATTCTAGATCGCCCAGACTACCGCTACCGATTTGAGTCCTTTCTAAACGTCGCCGAGGAAGACCAAGCCAGGGTTTTGGCTCGACTGGCCAACCAGGACCAGCTTTACCTGGCCTTCTATGATGACAAGCTAGACTACTGCTATACAAGGATCCTTCCCCACGACGAACAGCAATGGCAACAGCTAGACGAACTGTGGCAGATAGCGGATGACTACTGGGAAGCACTGCCGGAAGACCAGCGGGACTTTGACCTGGCCAAGGACGAGTTTATGAGCAAGGTCGAATAGACAGGGCATGGAAGAATGCCACTTGTATGGTGGAGCGAGAGCACTATGTATTGGCCACTACCGCGGCCGAGACAATGTACCAAATCTGGAAACTGAAACATCAGCAAGAGGGATTAGATCTTGACGCAATGATGCGTTGGTTCACAGACCTGTCGGCTTATTCATTAATTCATGCGGAGATCATGGACCAGCGGGAAGGTGTCGAGCTGCAAGCCCTGGCCATGCTCTTCGGAGCTACCAGCGATCCGGCACTCCATTGCAAACAGGAACGCCTGCAGCTGCTTTCTGAGGAGACTGTCGCTTACGACGGGCAGGCTGAGGTTATCGAGCAAGAAGTGGCCAGGCGGAAGGTGGTCAGCTCGGCCAGAAAAGAAGATAGTTACAACAAGCCGCTGCAGCCCCGTTTGTTAAAGCGATAGCCAATCTATGAAACTTGAAAACCCGATCACCGATCTAGAAAACCCCGAACGGCAAAAAGACCTGGCCTGGATAGCGGAGAACCAGGCCTTATTCTGGCTAGCGGGCGCCGTGGCTAATGAAGAAATATGCCGCAGCGCCCTGTTGGTAGACTTCATCAGCGAGCCCCTCGAGCAGGGATAACCCTTCAGTTTTTTGCAGAAGGTGAGCTGGAGTTAGAATACAAAAATATTCGCAGTCTTTTTACACCTATGATCCCGGCCGGGAGTTCATCGTGGTACTTCTGAAACCTGGCGGTCGGGAAAGCGTCTACCGTGGCCAGCGGGCAATCTCTGCTTGTGTCTTGGCTCCGCTGATTGTCTCAAGTACCACTTGAGCTTTGAACTCTGGCTTGAACTTCCGTCGTTTTGTCATCGTGAACTCCCCGTTTAAACATGATAACCGACTAAGCTATGTGTCCAAACTCTGGGGTTCACTTCAGTGCTTTCTATATTCTTCTCCGACTACTGAAAGACCGTGTGATAGGACGCCCCAATAGAATTACAATCGAACGGAAACGGAGGGAAACAGGAGCAAGGGAGGTTATTAAGCGTCTCATGAACGACCAGTTCATGCTTGGCGCGATGACAATCTCAAGTGAGGCCACACAGAGTCGATGGCCCATATAGATTGAATTATATCATGCGCCCTGCAAACTGAAAGCCGCCCAGTCAACTAAACACTTGACGGGAAATACGTGCACCATTATATTGCATTATATTGTAGGAGCATGCTGGCCGTTACCGCCGGGTACCGGCCGTCCAAACCCTTTGGCGCAGAAGATCCAGTTGAGAGGAGAGGCAATATGAAACAACAAAGCACCTGTAAACGCTTCCCAACCGTTGGCGATGGCAGCGGCTTCGCCCCATCAGATAAGCTCTATCAGAACGAGGTCCGGCTCGCCCTCCGCAACAGGGACATGCCGCTCGAGGGGCTTCGGGCTCTGGACTGGGCTCAACGAAGGCTTCGCCAGCGTTCGGGCCATGATCCCAGAGGAACGGCGTGACTTACTGCAAACTGTGTTTGAGGTGAGCGATTAATCCGCGGCGATTCTATATCTGTTGTTTGAAGAATATTTCCGCCGATTACCTGCAACCGGAAAATGACAGCCGATAAACAAAAACCAAAAAAAATCGCTGGACAGGTCCGGACATGGTTTGGAGGACGCACTTCTGCCTGGACAGCTGTCGCTGTCGCCCTGGCTTACCTGGTTATCGCCATCGTTATGACCTGGCCATTAGTGACCCAACTGGCTACTCACACACCGGCCGGGCATGGTGGGGATGTCTGGGCTCATCAATGGACCTACTGGTGGATAAAAACGGCCATCTCTCAAGGACAGAATCCCTTTTTCACTGACCTCCTCTATTACCCGGTGGGCGTCTCCCTCGCTACTCACAATATCGCCTGGTTTAATATCGGTCTCTGGTTGCCATTACAGGCTGTCATTGGTAGCCAGGCAGCCTACGGTCTGATCTACATACTCGCCTTTGCCTTCAACGGCTTTGCGATGTTCCTTCTAATCCGTGAATATACGGATCGAACGGCGGCCGCGTTTATCGGTGGCCTGATTTATGGCATCTGGCCCTATGTGATGTCCCAGACGGGTCATCCGAATACCATCATTATTGGCTGGTTACCACTGGCACTGCTGATGTTAAAGCGTACGATGGAGCGAGGCTGGCTGCGGGATGCGGTGGCTGCCGGCGTTTTCCTGGCCTTGACTGGGATCGCCCGTTGGCAATTGTTAATCATGGCCAGTATTGCCATCGGCTTATTCATTATCCACAAGTTGGCGACCGACGCCGCCTGCCGATCGCGCAGAACAGTGATGCACCTTTTGTTCGCGGTTCTGGTAGCTCTGGTGTTGATGGCGCCATTGCTGGCACCGGTCATCGCCGACACGATTTCACGAGAGAGCCTTGATACTATCTTAATTACCAATCCAGGAGATTCTTCCGACCTCCTGGCTTTCATCGTGCCCAATCATCGCCTCTGGTTGTATGGTGACTTGGCCCGTCAATTGCCTGCTAGTCTTCATTTCAGCAGCGATGCCATTGAATTCATAGGTTTTACCACCCTGATTTTGCTAATGGTTGGGGTCATCAGAGGGCGCCGTTCCGCATGGATTTGGATATTGATGCTCTTAATTTACGCCACCCTAGCCCTCGGCCCAGAGTTGCAGATAGCCCATCAGCCGTTACCAGGGGTGCCGATGCCCTACCGGCTCATCCAGGATTTTTTTCTCGTCCGTGTTCTGCGCTTTCCCGCTCGTTTCAACGTGTTTTTGGGCCTACCTGTCGCCATGTTGGCTGGAATAGGCCTGTCGTTTCTGTTAGGCCATCCGCGTTTAGGGCGACGACCTGTGTTTCTGGTATCACTCCTCGCTATTGCGATATGTGCGGAATACTGGTTAATGCCCTACCGGACCTTGCCCTTACACACACCTGAATGGTACGATCAGCTAGCTCAAGAACCGGGGGAGTTTGCCGTGCTTGATCTGCCTATGGACCCGCGGGGAGCCGACAAAAACTATATATTCTACCAGATTAATCACGGCCGACCGATTTTGGAAGGCCACGTGTCACGTTTACCGCCAGAGGCTTCAGAGTTTCTTAATAGCAATCCGTTTCTAAAGAGGCTCGCCATAGACAACACGATGGATCCGTCAATGCCCGTGATGTATCAGTTGGGCCAGCTCTCCGACGCCGGCATACGTTATCTCATCTTGCACAGGCAGCTGGCAACCGCGGACCAACTGGCTCAATGGCTGGAATGGTTGGCTTTCGAGCCCCTTTATGAGGACGATGAGCTGATTGTGTATGGGACAGATCCAAACCTTGTAAGGGATTTGCCGGAAGGGAGTATGGTTACAGAGGCGTTGAGTATCTTCCAGGCCGATTTTGGACCTAAAGAGGTAACCCCGACGGATCCCATATATATCTCCACCCGCTGGGGAAGCACACAAGAACCGGACCTGGATTACGATTTGTGCTTCCGGCTCCTAGACGACGCTGGTCAGTTAGCCCAGGAGCAATGCCAGGCGCTGGGTGGGGAGTGGCCAACATCTCAATGGATTGCCAGCGAGCTGGCCTTTGGCAACATGGTCATGCCAATCGATCCCTTCCTAGAGCCCGGCGCCTTTCAGTTATCGGCGGTATTAGCAGAGGCTGATACGGGTTCCGTTGCTGGTGAGCAGATCCATATCGGTCAATTGACCGTCAATACCACATCCCGGGTCTATGAGCTGCCTGATAATTTACGGAGCACGGATGCTATCTGGGAAGACGTGATTAGTCTGCCGGGCTACGTCATGGAGCAATCGGAAGAGCACCTTAAATTGACCTTGTACTGGCAGGCTCTTGACCGAATAGATTCGTCTTACAAGGTCTTCATCCACCTGATCGATGAGACCACTGGCGCTGTGGTTGTCCAGGACGATGCGGTGCCGCGCCAGTGGAGCTATCCTACAAACTGGTGGGAGCGAGGAGAGGTTGTTGAAGACACTATTATGCTGCCGGTTAAGGATCAGGCCCCGGGTAATTACCTGCTGTTTATTGGCTGGTATGACCCCGAATCGAGCGCGCGGCTGGAGGTTACAACTGCATCTGGAGATCCGTACCCGGACAACAGCGTGTTTCTAACCGCATGGCAGCGATAGTAATTTACGTCATGCCACACGGTAATTCGAATCTGGCGCAAAATCACAACTGAGCTGTTGCTCGATCTCTCTTTGGTCATATGCAGATGGCTGCCCGCACCCGACGCCAAAAGCATCTTTGACCGGACCTACACAACTCTGCAAGACAAACTGCTGGATGCGCTTGAATCGAGCGACGGTTTTACCGGCCATCTTGGTTGGGTGACTGCGGCGGGTGATTTTTGAAGGCCGGGTCTGATTGGCTTGCTTATTGTCGCGGGAACCATCGTTTTCGAATTCTACACAGAGCCTGTCGATGCCCCTGTTGAGATAACTGTTATCAGTAAGGTGACACTTTTTTTGAGCGGATTTCCAGTTTATTACATGTTATTGTATGTGGTTTTGCCTCTACGGCTGAGCCGTTGCCAATTCAAGCTACAAGGAGAGGAACCGGTTGGCACGGAGGTGGTGGCCCAATGGTCTGGGATGATGAATTATGTTGCCTACATGTTCGCCATCATGCTGGCACCAGCGCAGGACGATTACGAGATGGTGACGTAGGTCCTTTTTAACTGCAAAGCGGGTCTTATTGCCAACATTATCAGGCTGCATTTGCCCGGCGATATCCGACGCATTACAATATAGATCGCCTGCTGTTGCAATGGGATGCCAATGCAGATTGAATCTCTTGAGCCTACGCCACAACAATCCATTTATACGATCGGATACGGCGGTCGCACCGTCGAAGCCTTCCTGGAATTACTCCGGCGGTACAATATCGCCTACCTGATCGACGTGCGCTCGAAGCCCTATTCCCGCTACCAGCCCGATTTTACGAAACAGCCCTTGGAAGACTATCTCAACGCCCAAGACATTCGCTATGTCTTCATGGGCGATAGACTGGGTGGTCGGCCCGATGATCCCAATTGTTACATTGATGGCAAAGTCGATTACGAGCGGGTCCGCGTTCAAGAATTTTACCTGGCCGGCCTGGAGAGGCTGGAAAAAGCCTGGCGTGATGGGTTAGGCGTGGTTCTACTTTGCAGCGAGCGAAAACCCGAACAATGTCATCGCAGTAAACTTATCGGCCGCTCGCTGACAGACCAGGGCATTGAGGTGATTCACATCGACGAAAACGACGACATCGTCTCCCAGGAAGAGATAATGATGCGCGTCATCGGCCCTCAGCCCAGCCTATTCGGGCCAGATTTTCACAAGCTAACCTCGCGCAAGCGCTATGAGACTAAAGCTGTCACTGGCGAAGAAGATACCGCTACCGCGGAGATGGGAGATGACGCCTAAGATCATCACCATAGGAGTCTACGGCTTTACTGAGGCGACATTCTTTGAAGCGCTCCAGGCCCATGGGGTCGAACTTTTTTGTGATGTGCGCCAACGTCGAGGACTTCGCGGTCGTGACTTTGCCTTTGCGAACAGCCTTCGGTTACAGAGGCGTCTGGATGAACTGGGCATCGCCTATGTCCACCTTAAGAATCTGGCTCCACCTATGAAGGTGCGCCGGCAGCAGCAAACGGTTGACCAGGTTGGTGGCATCAAAAAGCGCGCTCGGAGTCGCTTAAGCCCGACTTTTGTAGAGGCTTATGAAGAGACGGTTCTGGCCGATTTCGACGGCCGGGCTTTCCTGGATGAGGTGGGCAAGGCGGCCGTTCTCGCCCTGTTCTGTGTCGAGCGTGAGCCGGAAGCCTGCCACCGCTCCCTGTTAGCCGATCACCTGGCTCCTTCACTAGAGCAGGAAGTGGAGCACGTATTGCCATAAGAACCCCTTCATCCTAGAAGGCCATTATTTAGGGAGGAGCTTGAGCCTTGAAGGTCCTAATCGTAGCCAAAACACGCCGCAGAAAGGGTGCCTGCGTCGGCGCCATCAGCTTCAGCGGACAGAGCCTACGCCTGGAAGCAGCCGATGGTGCTACCAATGAGACAGCCGGAATGGAATATGGTGTTGACGATGTTTGGCAGATCGAGGGCCAGCCCGCGGCCGAGGTTACTCCCCCGCATGTCGAGAACTTCATCGTCACCGCCATTCGGAGATTGGGGACTATGGAAGATCCGGCCACCTTTATAAAGTGCCACATGCCACCGGTCCAGGGATCTATCGAGCAGATATACGACGGAAGTACCGGAGCAACCAAAACTGGGGCGCTATATGTGTCCGAACGGCTGGGCGTCCCGCCTTATAGCACCACGTTCTGGCTACCCGACCGGCAATTGCGATTGGATACCACTGCAAAGCGCCTTCGCTACCGCTACCCCACTCCAGACGGCGGCCGCACGCTAACCTACGTTGGTTTTCAAGAGCCACAAGAGGTAATCGAGCTAGGCACATTACTACGCGTCTCCCTGGCCCAGTGGTGGCGGCCGGACGAGAAGCCGGAAGCGGAGTTGCGCTGCTATGTGCAACTTTCGGGCTGGTTCTTGCCTCAGGATGAAACGACCAAACCATTCGCTATTCCATCACCGGAGGTGACGGCGGCCGCGGACGATCCCGCGCCGACTCCTGAAGACGCCCGGACTCTGCTGAAGCAGGTTTTCGGTTTTGACAGCTACTGGCTTTTGCAGGAAGAGATCGTCGCTAATCTCCTGGCCGGCCGCGATACCCTCGCCATAATGCCCACCGGCAGTGGGAAATCGCTCTGCTACCAACTGCCGGCTCTTCTGTTTCCGGGCCTGACAGTCGTCGTCTCGCCTCTGATCTCGCTTATGCAGGACCAGGTCGACCAACTGCGCGTGTTGGACATACCGGCGGTTTACCTGAACAGCTCTCTCAGCAACGAAGCCTATTGCGCCACGATGGACCAGATCCGCCGGGGCGCGGCCAAGTTACTCTATGTGGCGCCTGAGACTTTGCTACGGCCGGAGACGCTGGTATTGTTGGCGGGTTGCCGGGTGGACTGTCTGACTGTGGATGAAGCCCACTGCATTTCAGCCTGGGGTCACGACTTCCGACCGGAATACCGGCAATTGCGCGACGTACGCAAGCGCCTGCCGGAAGCGGTATGGTTTGCCCTGACGGCCACGGCCACACCCCGAGTTCGCGCCGACATCCGAGAACAGCTGGGTATGACCAAGACCGATACGTTGGTGGCTAGTTTTGACCGCCCCAATCTCCTCTTGTCCGTACAACCTAAAACGAAGGGCGGCCGGCAAGTGCGCCAGATCCTGGCTGATCACCGCGACGACTCCGGTATCATCTACTGCGCTACCCGGCGCCAGGTTGACGACTTGGCTACCCAATTGGCCGATGAGGGTTGGTCGGTCCGGCCCTATCACGCCGGCCTGGAAACGGGCCAACGTCAGCAGCACCAACGGCAGTTCCTCCACGATGAGGTCCAGATCATGGTGGCCACCATCGCCTTTGGGATGGGTATAAATAAGCCTAACGTACGCTTTGTTGTTCACTATGACGCACCCAAGAACCTGGAGAGCTACTACCAACAAATTGGCCGGGCAGGCCGTGACGGCCAACGGGCCGACTGCCATTTCCTCTTCAGCTTCCGTGATATCGTTACGATAAAGCGCTTTATCAAACAGGGCGATCCAGACCAACAAGCCGAGGCCCGGAGCCGGCTAAAGACGCTGATAGATTACGCCGAGACCGGTTATTGTCGCCGCCGGCCGCTCCTGGCCTACTTCGGCGAGATCTATCCCGTCGCCAACTGCGGCATGTGCGACAACTGTCTGGCTATTGGCGAAGAAGAAATTCGAGAAGACGTGACTGAAGCAGCTCAGAAGTTCCTCTCCTGCGTCAAGCGGACCGGCGAGATCTTTGGTGCTAATCACGTCATCAAGGTGCTGCGCGGTTCCAAGGCTAAAAGCGTTGTGAACCACGGCCACCAGCAACTATCCACTTACAACATCGGCCGTGAACACACGGCCCGCCAGTGGCGACTGATGGCCAGTCAATTCGTGCGACAAGGGCTGCTGGCTCGTGATAAACGCTACGGCGGACTACACCTAACACCCCAGGGACATGCTGTTCTTGGTGGCCGCTCGGTCCGGGCCATATTGACATCGGTCAGCACGCCTTCGCCGAACGCGACCGTCTATGACGCCGGTCTGTTTACTATCCTCAAAAAGAAACGTCTAGATTTGGCCAATGCCGCTGGGCTACCAGCCTTCGTGATTTTCCCTGATCGTTCCCTGCAGGAGATGGC
Source organism: Promineifilaceae bacterium (SeqCode) (assembly GCA_049650305.1). Lineage (GTDB taxonomy): Bacteria > Chloroflexota > Anaerolineae > Promineifilales > Promineifilaceae > UBA11865. The sequence goes on along the minus strand of JBARZW010000249.1, from coordinate 2,035 downwards.
AACGGTCTATCCCCAAACCGAATCTGCTTTCGCCAATATTTATGGCGTAGGCAGGGTAAAACTTAGAAAGTACGCCAGTGAGTTCTTGCCCCTTATCCGCGCCCATTCCGCCGCTCAGGATATTCCCCCGCCATCAGAGGCGCAGTTCAGACAGGACGACTGAGCCCGCGATCTATTGCGCTGGATCCAGCCTGCAAAAGCTGTGAATCGCTGACCGCATGGCAGAATACCATGTGGTAACCCGCAGATAGTTATTGAATCACCGATGGCATTACTCGCACAGCGGCCTGCCGTTACGCGATGGTTGCATTACTACGCTATCTGCCGAGGATATCCATGAGACCGCGTTCAGTCGGTGTGATGTAACGTTATGATTATTTTGTCAGGTCCCCGGTTGAGTAGAAAGAAGAATTCGCCACGGCCGATGGGGCAAAAGGTAGACGAGTAACATTTTTATTAGACTCCTAAGAGAATCATTGAACCACTCGCTATTACGTGATACACCATTGGGCGTGGAGGTAATGATGGAAACCCAGAATATCACCCTGTCCTTTCCAAACAAAGTCCTTTCAAAGGTGAAACTCATAGCCGTTAAGCATCAAACCTCTGTGTCCGGTCTCTTAACCTAGACTCTGGAAAACCTGGTTCGACAGGAGGAGGTTTATGATCTCTCTCGACTACGACATCTTAAATGGCTCGAGCGAGGAATCGACTTAGGCACCGGAGGTCAGGTAACCTCGACGAGAGACGAACTTCATAAACGACGTTAGACAGCTGGAATGTGTCGACACCAACGTTCTGATTTATGCTCATGATCTTTCGGCTGGACAGAAGCATATTCAAGCCAGGGCGCTGATTCAGAAACTATGGGAATATCGTGGCGGTTGCTTGAGTATCCAGGTGCTTCAGGAATTCTATGTCAACGTTACCCATAAGGTGGCCAAATCTTTGACGTCAGAGGCTGCATCTCAGGTCATCACGGAAATTGCTGTTTGGCAAGTACATCACCCTGGAGTTAACGAAGTGCTGGACGCAACAAGTATCCAGGATCGCTATCAAATATCTTTTTGGGATGCGATGATAATTGCCAGGGATCTACATCTCGGCTGTGAAACCCCCTGGTCTGATAATTTGAAACCTGGTCAGGCCTACGAGCAAGTGGTTGTTGCAAATCCCTTCAAATACATCGCCTTCGGCATACTAGTTATGTGATAAATTAGATAGTATGACAGGGCGGTAGGTTGCTACCTGGGTGGGAGAACAGATTAGTAAAGATTGAGGTTGAGGGTTCTGGCAGCCGGTGACTAGACGAAGCGGTCTGATACATATCTTCTTTGGAGCACTTGAGATAGGAAGGAAAATGTCCCGCCAGGAGCATTCTTGGCGGCCATTTCGTTGCCTATTCGTAAAAGGCACTGAAAGTGGTAAGGGCCCTTTCTGTCTCTGAACCCCAGCTATCGCAATAACTTTTGCTTAAGACACCATTCCATCGCTGCCAATGCAATGAGACGGTCCCAATCCGCCGACTTGTAGGGCAGCGAAGATAGCACTTGTCTCAAACGCTCACCAATAAACCACGCATTATTTCTAAGTCTCCTGTTATTATATACACCTGGGTATGGGCCTTTCAAGCTTCAGTTTGCGATGAACGGCGCGAACACTTTAAGCTGTGGGCCTGACGGGGGAATAGTCGGGTTGAATAGAATACCCCCGGTCAGCTCGTCACCGATGAAGCCTTCCACGGCAATCCGCATATCCGCATCTCTCAACACGGGTCCGTCGGGATCGATCGTCAGGGTCACAGTCGTCGTTTCTCCCGGCTCAAGCTCAGGCGCTGGATTGTCCAGGCGATAGGTCCAGCCGAGCGGTACCTCAACCGGCCGGATCTGTAAGTTCACCGTAGCCGTACTGTCCGTTGGGTTGCCAACCACGAATTCATTATCAAAACTGCCGATTTCGGTTGTCGGCCCCATGACCGACGGCATAACGTGCAGGTGGCGGACGCCATCTGCTGGAATAGGGTCGGCGTCCTACC